>JAQVNH010000061.1 GCA_028703215.1 Eubacteriales bacterium | reverse complement strand
AGATGCTTGTGGTCGCCGGAGATGGAAAAGAAGCGGATGATTTTGCGGGGCATGACTACACTTCTGATAGTGGACTAAAAATAAAGATTTGCTCTCTGAATGTTATGAACAGCAAAGCGGTCAGAAAACATTTCTCTTATACGAATCCGGTTTCCTGCGGCGGCAGCAAAATATCGCTCGGACTTGGCGACAGGCTTGGACTGGCTTCGCCGGGGCACATTGGGGCAATTGTGGATTACGATGCCTTCCCGATACTTGCGCAGCAGTCGATCAGGGAACTCAATCTTACGGGCAGAAATTACGAAGAAGTGCTCTCGGACGCGGTTTGGGCGGTGTTTCAGGAGGGCTACACATATGGATTCGGAGCTGACGGAGACCATCTGAAAACTCCCGAAGAGGTCCGCATGGCGCTCGGATGCGGTTATACGATGATCACTCTTGACTGCTCGGAGCATATAGACAACAAAGCTGCGGGGTATTCGGAAGAGTTGACCAATGAAATGTACGGCCGTGTTCCTGAAGCAGAAAGGGAAATCCTTGAGAAAAAGTATCTGTCAGGATCGATTAAGCTTTATAGCGGTCTGAGCATTGATTTCTCGGGATATGATTTCAAAAAAACCGTTCTTGTTTATCTGAAAGCCATTAAATTTACCGTGTCTATTTACAATGAAATCATCAGGAACTGCGGGAGAAATATTGATTTTGAAATGTCCATCGATGAGACACTTACAGCTACTTCGGCAGAAGCCCATTATTTCGTGGCTTCAGAGCTGATTGCGGGCGGCGTGAAAATAAGCAGTCTTGCCCCGCGCTTCTGCGGGGAATTTCAGAAAGGTATCGATTATAGGGGTGACAAGGTCTGTTTTGAAAAGGAATTCGCCGTGCATGCTGAAATAGCCCGGAATTTCGAATACAAGATCAGCGTTCATTCGGGAAGCGACAAGTTCAGTATTTTCCCTGTAGTTGGCAGAAAAACGGAAGGCAGGTATCACCTCAAAACCGCGGGAACAAACTGGTTGGAGGCTGTAAGGGTTATTGCGGCAAAGGATCCGGAGCTTTTCAGAAGGATGTACAGATTTGCCGTACAAAATCTGAACGAGGCAAAAAAATATTATCACATATTTACAGAAACTGACATGGTACCTGATGAAAAAAGTTTTGAAGATGCAGATCTTGATAAGCTTTTCGGAATTGAGGAATCCAGGCAGGCTCTGCATGTAACTTACGGACTGATACTCAATGCAAAAAATGAGGATGGCTCAAGTATGTTCAGGGACGAGTTCTTCAAGACTATGTATGAAAATGAGGAGCTTTATAGCGATTTTCTGCGCAAACATATCGGGAATCATATAAAATATCTGGATGTTCCGAGAAGGAAAGGCTGAGGCGGCTAAAAAATATCTATATGACGTGTTGCTTGGTCAGATACTTAAGATGCAGATAAAAAAGAATCCTGTTTTCACAGGATTCTTTTTGGTGGGCGATATAGGATTCGAACCTATGACTTCCAACACGTCAAGTTGGCACTCTGCCAGCTGAGTTAATCGCCCTTGTAAAACAGGACAGCAATATGATTTTAATTCCAAAGCGCATCCTTGTCAATAGGAGACCAGGGGGACAGGTTTAGTGGCTCTCATCAGAAGAGCCACTAAACCTGTCCCCCTGGTCTCCTTTAATCCGCTTAATGCTTGAGGTAACCGGATGTGAGATCTTCGAGCACTCCTATGAGACCGTCAAGCATTTCTTTGTCTAAAAACTTGGCCGTATCGACAAGCCTTTTCATCTCAAATGAGAGAGGAGGAGAAGACTCCCCCAAAAGCTCCGATGAGGTAGTCCCGAGAGCGGATGCAATTTTCTGCAGCAAATCGACACTGGGGATTTTTCTCCCATTTTCGATAGCACTTATATAAGGTTGCTTTACTCCTATTACTTCCGCAAGCTCGCCTGATTTAATATTTTTTGTCTTGCGCACATGCGCGATTTGCTCTCCTAAACTCATTTGTGACCTCTGATTTCAATTATTATCCCTTTAACTTTTTGGCATATTTATTATATTTATAAGAATGTAAAATTGCAAGGCGGATAAAAGAACCAGGGGGACAGGTTTAGTGGCCTCAAAAAAAGGCCACTAAACCTGTCCCCCTGGTTCTTTTGGTCTACTTGAATGTGTTTTTGTGTTATGATATTATCATATAGTAACTAAAGATAAAAAAGAGGGGAGCCACTATGGGAGATTATTTAAAGATTGATGCCTCAATGGTATCATATGTTGGAATAACCGATTCCGCCGGCACCGGGAGTTATTACATAAACGGGAAATATACCTGCCGTCCCCCCATCAACAACATGAACATTTCCGTAGAAAGCATCCGAGACACCCAGCTTTTTGCAGTCAGCGAAGGCATGGAAAATGAAAATTCCGATCGCAATATCCCCATCTCTTTGGTTGAGAACATCCACCGGTATTATCAAAAAAACGCAGAAAATGTCGATGACATCGAGGAAGCGCTTGACGACTTGTATGAGATTGTCGAAGATATATACGACAAGGTCAAGGAACAGCCTTTATCCGAAGCCTTTTCTTCCGGAGAAGCTTCGCTTGCGGCAATCCTGATGCATGAAAACAGTGCGGGGATAATAAGACTGGGAAGTTCGAAGATTTATCTTGTCAGAAACGGCTCGCTCAAATTACTGGACGAGGACAGCAGAAATACTGATCAGGCAAATAAAACGGATGATTTTGAAGATGAGCAGGAAGAAATATCGATAGACGGAGAAAATATATCCGAAGAGTCTCAAGTTCCGCTTAAGAGCAATAGTTTCGAAATAAGGCCGGGAGACACATTTTTGCTTAGCAGCAATAACCTTATAGATTATCTTGATGAAGAAGCACTGCTTTACATAATGTCGCTGGATGGAGATTCGGCATATATGTCGGTCACCGCTATGGACGAAGTATTAAAGAGGCAGAGGAAACAGGATATACTGATTCAGGTAATCAAAGTCGATGAAATAAAAGGATCCAGAGAGCACAGGGTAATTTCAAGGTCCTCTCAACGTTCGGCAGTCAGAACAGCCGCCGCTGCAGCTTTTGAGGCTCCGGCAGGAGGCGCGAGTGCCGCAAGAGAGTTTACCGGCAGGATGCCCTCAAAATCAATTTCGAGAAAAGTCAAAAGGGCATTGAAGCTTATATTGTCGACAGTCATTATTTTCGCTGTGGTATTTGGTATTTTCATGGGATTGCAAAGACTGCTGTTCGGGCCTCCCGAAAACGGCGGAGGCGAGTCGACGCCCATAACGGCATCCAAACCGACAACCACTCAGAAACCGACGACTTCAGCTGCGCCGACGACCGGGGATGGCGGCACCACAACGACTGCTGCGCCCACAACTACGGCATCTCCGACAACTACAGCTCAGCCGACGACCACTGCCAGGCCAACTACTACCGCCGGTTCAACGACAGCTTATACCGGAAATTATCAGGAATACACAGTCAAAAAGGGTGACACGCTCTCGAGCATCAGCAGGCAGTTCTACGGAGACACCTCGAAAATCAACCTTATAATGCAGGCAAATAATATTACAAATGCCGATATGATAGAAATCGGAACCGTATTGAAAATACCGGTGCTGAATTAATCAAAACATACCCGTTTTTATGTTGATTTTTTATAAAAACGGGTATATTATTTATATAAAGGTCAGAGATAGTCAAAGATTAAAAGGAGATAAAAATTGAAATACAAAAACTATTACGAGATCCTAGAAGTGGGTAAAGACGCATCCCAGGACGAAATAAAAAAATCATTCAGAAAGCTGGCAAAAAAATATCATCCCGATACTAATAAGGGCGATAACACAGTCGAGGCAAAATTCAAAGAGATAAACGAGGCCTACGAAGTACTTGGTGATAAGGAGAAAAGAAAGAAATACGACCAGCTGGGGAAGGGTATGAATTTCGGACAGGATCAGAATTTCGACCCATCTCAGTACGGGTTCGGCAATAATATGAGATATGAGTATTCTTCCTCCGGAAACAGCGGTTTCAGCGACTTTTTTGACATGTTTTTCGGAGGCGGAAGCGGAGGCATAAATCTTGACGAAATATTCCGGCAGCAGGGGAGATCTTCGCAAACATCCGGCGGGAAGCGTTTTTCAAGAAAAAATCCGGCAAAGGGCGCAGACATAGAGGCTAAAATCGAGATTACTCCTGAAGAGGCTTTCAAGGCCTCAAGCAAAAGGATAGGATTGAATTTCGGTTCGCATAATCAGACGATCGATTTTAAGATACCAAAGGATATCCAGCCGGGAGGGAAAGTCAAACTGGCCGGACAGGGACAGCCTGGAATAAACGGGGGACCTGCCGGGGACTTATACCTTAGTGTGGAATTCATTCCCGGAAGGTTTAAAATCGACGGGAGCAATCTTGAAGGCACGATAAACCTCACTCCCTGGGAGGCGGCAACGGGAACCGAGATACCTTATGACACTATTGACGGGCATATAAATGTCAAGATACCTGCGGGCATACAAACTGATAATAAGATCAGGGTCGGCGGACAGGGATACCGCAGCAGGTCGGGAAAAAGAGGAGACCTGATGCTGAGGGTCAGAATAGTAAACCCGACAAATTTGTCTGCCAAAGAAAAAGAGCTTTATGAGAAATTAAAGGAAATATCGACATACAAACCATCAAGATAAGCATACAGGGAATAATAGATCGATTTATACACATCAGAGGTGATTTATATGAATATAGAAAAATATACGGAAAGGGCTCAGGAAGCTCTCCAGTCGGCGCAGGAAACGGCTATAAGACTGTCTAACCAGCAAATTGACGGAGAGCACCTGCACCTTGCTCTCCTTAAACAGCAGGAAGGACTTGTTCCAAAGCTCATTAGTCTTATGGGTGCAGACATTTCTCAATACACGAAAGACGTGGAAATGGAAATTGAGAAAGTTCCGAAGGTAGAGGGAGAAGGGGCTTCAAGCCTATATGCGACAAGGCGGTTCAACAAAATACTGCTTGACGCCGAAGATGAAGCCGCAAAATTCAAAGACGATTACGTCGGAGTCGAACACATTTTTCTGGCGCTTCTCGGAGAGAGAAATACTCCCTCGCAAAATATTTTCAGAAAATTCAATTTAAACAGGGAAAAATTTCTAAGTGCCCTGGAAAAGGTCAGAAGCAACCAAAAAATAACATCTCAGAATCCGGAAGGCACATACGAGGCGCTCAATAAATACGGCAGGGATCTAGTGGAATTGGCTAAAGACGGGAAGCTTGATCCGGTCATAGGAAGAGATTCCGAGATCAGAAGAACTATAAGGATATTATCCCGGAGAACCAAAAATAACCCTGTCCTGATCGGAGAGCCGGGAGTCGGCAAAACAGCAATCGTTGAGGGCCTGGCGCAAAGGATCCTCAAAGGCGATGTGCCCGAGGGACTGAAAAATAAAACGATATTCACCCTTGACATGGGCTCTCTCATCGCGGGGGCAAAGTATCGCGGTGAATTTGAGGAGCGGCTCAAGGCAGTGCTCAATGAGATACGCAAGTCCGAAGGACAGATAATACTTTTTATCGACGAGATCCACAATATTGTCGGAGCGGGCAAAGCGGAAGGGGCTATGGATGCCGGAAATCTCCTTAAACCGATGCTGGCAAGAGGCGAGCTGCATTGTATCGGCGCGACGACCATCGACGAATACAGAAAATATATCGAAAAGGACAAAGCTCTTGAGAGAAGGTTTCAGCCGCTTCTCGTTGAACAGCCGACGGTTGAGGATACGATATCTATCCTGAGAGGACTCAAGGAAAAATTCGAGATCCATCACGGGGTCAGGATAACCGACGGTGCGATCATCGCCTCCGCTGTGCTTTCAAACAAATATATCAGCGACAGATATCTGCCCGACAAGGCAATAGACCTGATGGACGAGGCTGCCGCCATGATAAGGACCGAGATCGACAGTATGCCGGCGGAACTTGACGAGATCAGCAGAAAAATAATGCAGCTTGAAATCGAGAGAGAAGCTCTGAAGAAGGAAACCGATCAAGAATCCGCTCAGCGTTTGAGCGTTATAGAAAATGAAATATCCGAATTCAAGTCACGCGCAGACGAGATGCGTGTGCAATGGGAAATAGAAAAAGGCAATATAGGCAAAGAAAAGAAGCTCAGGAAACAGCTTGATGAAATAAAGATGCAAATCGAGGAAGCGGAAAGGGTTTACGACCTTAATAAGCTTGCTGTTCTCAAATACGGAAAACTGCCTGAAACAGAAAAGAGCATAAAAGATATCGAGCAAGCCCAATCGTCGTCAGAGAATAAGCTGATGAAAGAAAAGGTGACCGAGGAGGAAATTGCCGAGATTATTTCAAAATGGACAGGGATCCCTGTAACGCGTCTTGTGGAAAGCGAAAGGGAAAAACTCCTCAACCTGGAAAACATTCTCCACAAAAGAGTGATCGGGCAGGACGAAGCGGTCACAGCAGTCTCTGATGCTGTAATGAGGGCGCGCTCAGGCCTTAAGGATCCGGGGAAGCCGATCGGATCATTTATCTTTTTGGGACCTACCGGAGTTGGAAAAACTGAACTCGCAAAAACCCTTGCGGAAGCATTGTTCGATACTGAAGAAAACATGATCAGGATAGATATGAGCGAAT
>JAQVNH010000060.1 GCA_028703215.1 Eubacteriales bacterium | reverse complement strand
TCCGGACAGGTTATAGTTGAAATGGCTGCCGCCTCCGGATTGATATTGGAGCCGGAAGATCAGCGCAAAATAATGACAGCTACAACCTTCGGAACCGGGCAGCTTATCAAAGCAGCTTTAGAGGCAGGCCACAAGATAATATACGTTGCAATAGGCGGTTCCGCCACTAATGACGGCGGCATCGGCATGGCGCAGGCATTAGGTGTAAGTTTCCTTGATAGAAACGGGAATGAAGCGGGTTTCGGGGGTCAGGTTCTGCAAAACATCACGAGTATAGACATGACTGGGAGAAATCCGCTTGTTGGGCAAGCAGAAATAATAGTCATGTGCGACGTCGACAACCCGTTATATGGCCCAAGAGGCGCGGCCGCTGTTTACGGACCGCAAAAAGGGGCAACTCCCCTCCAGGTCAGTTTGTTGGATGATGGTTTGAGGCATCTTGGCGAACTAGTTAAAAATCAGCTGAACAAAGACAATTCTGAGATCCCAGGCAGCGGCAGTGCAGGAGGGTTGGGCTTCGGTCTTATTTCCTTTGCTGATGCCCGCATGAGCCGCGGAATAGAAATGATGCTTGACCTTTGCGGTTTCGATGAAAAAATAAGGCATGCCGATCTCGTAATCACAGGCGAAGGGCAGATCGACAGGCAATCTGCATACGGCAAGGTGCTTGCGGGCATCTCAAAGCGAGCCCTGATCTATAATGTGCCTGTTATTGCGGTTACGGGATCTATCGGAGAAGGCGCTGAAGAATTGTACCGTCACGGGATCCGGGCTATTTCAAGCGCAGTCTGCAGACCCATGGATGTCCGGGAGGCAATCAAAAACTCGGACAAACTCATTCCCGACGCGACGGAACGCATCATGCGCGCAATTGCATTAGGGATGGATTTAGGAAAAGACAAGTTTTAACCAATATTCGCCTAGTTTGCCACAGATGTTTCGGCTGCCGTTTCTGACGTGGTACCTTCCGCAACAGGCTCAGATTCAAGAATAAAAGGGAATTTTTCTATTCCGAGCAAAGCAGCGATTTTTTTGGGTATATCGGTATTATCATAAAATCCCATAAATGCTTCCGATTCGGGTCCATAAGCAAACACAGGCAAGGAAACACCCGAGTGGTCTTTAATTCCAAAAAAGTAGCCGAATTCTTTGCCATCCATGTTTCCTTTTCCTATATAGGCATCTCCGGTCTCATGGTCCGCCGTTACTATCACCAATGTATTCTCGTCGAGCGCGGCAAAATCGACTGCTGTCTTGACAGCTTCGTCAAAAGCAAGGGTCTGAGGTAAAGTGTATATGGGATCCTGGGCATGACTGCCCTTATCTATGAGTCCGCCTTCAACCATAAGGAAAAAACCATCTTCATCTTTGCCCAAAATTTCGATTGCCTTTTTCGTCATCTCCGCTATGGTTGGCTCGTTTACTCCCGTTCCGGTCATGTTGCTGGCGTTGAAAAGCCCCATCAGGTATTCGCAGTCGGCTTCGTCCATTTCTTCTTCGGTGAGAGCGACTTTATATCCCAATTCATTTGCTTTGGTTATCAGAGGCTTATAAGCATTTGCACCTCCGCCGAGAACTACGTTGAACTTATTCTTTAAAAATCCCTGCGCTATTTCAATGCTGCTTCCCCTTGCCATAGCATGGCTTGAAAAAGCCGCGGGTGTGGCGTCAAGAATTGAAGTGGTTGTAACAATGCCGATCGACAACCCTTCTTTTTGGCACGCTTCCGCTATGGTAGTGTAGGTCTTTCCATCAGGGCTCATAGCCACTATGTCGTTGTTGGTTTTAAACCCGGTTGAAAGAGCCGTCCCAGCGGCTGCGGAGTCAGTGATCAAATTATTGGCCGAATATGAGGTGATAAAACCCGTTACAGGCATCTGCTGCATATTAAGCAGGCCTTCCCTGCCCGCATAGTACAATCTGGCCGCATCGATATGAGCCAGTCCCATGCCGTCTCCTATCAGCAAAATAACATTTTTTACATAAGGCAGTGATTCAACGGTCGTAGTTGGTTCTGTTGACGGATGTGTTGTATCCGCCGCGCTTTTTGTGTCGCAACCCGATGTGAAAGCCATAACAGTTATAAGCAGCAGTGAGATCATCAAATTTATAAATTGTCTTCTGTTCATCGCCCAGCCTCTTTTCGAAATATTAAAAAAGCTGCCGAATTGTATCCGGCAGCTTTTTTTAGGTCATTCAAGATATTCCTTTATAAGATCTCCCGTTTCTCTGGTCCCATATCCCATCTTTCCTGCGGACATGCTCTTGATGTCATTTTTAACAGCTTTCATTATTGCGTTCTCTATAGAGGCTGCAGCCTGTGTTTCTCCAAGCTGTTCAAGCATCATCTGTCCGGAAGCGATGCAGGCAATAGGATTGATAACATTTTTACCGGTATATTTCGGGGCCGATCCCCCGATCGGCTCAAACATGGAAACGCCTTCGGGATTGATGTTGCCTCCCGCCGCTATTCCCATTCCCCCCTGCAAAACCGCGCCCAGGTCGGTGATAATATCTCCGAAAAGATTGTCTGTAACTATAACATCAAAATGCTCGGGGTTTTTCACCATCCACATGCAGGTAGCGTCAACATGGGCATAGTCGGTTTTTATATCGGGATATTCTTTAGCAACTTCATAGAAGGCCCTTTCCCATAGATCAAAGGCATACGTCAGGACGTTCGTCTTGCCGCATAAGGTCACCATTTTCTTCTTGTTTCTCTTCCTCGCGTATTCAAATGCGAATCTTATGCAACGTTCAACACCCTTGCGGGTATTGATCGAATCCTGGATAGCAACCTCGTCAGGAGTCCCCTTCTTCAAAAATCCTCCTGTGCCGCAATAAAGACCTTCGGTATTTTCTCTTACAACTACAAAATCTATGTCAGCCGGACCTTTGTCTTTGAGAGGAGTTTCTACCCCCTCATAAAGCTTGACTGGCCTTAAGTTCACATATTGGTCAAGTTCGAATCTCAGCTTCAGCAGGATCCCTTTTTCGAGGATGCCGGGTTTTACATCCGGGTGGCCGATAGCTCCCAGAAGTATAGCATCCTTGCCGGATACCCGGGCAATATCGTCGTTGGTGAGAACCGTACCGGTTTTTAGATATCTCGTGCCATCGAAATCCATAAATTCATAATCAAGCTCAAAACCATATTTTTTGGAGACTTCGTTCAGGACTTTTATGTTTTCGTCCATAACCTCAGGTCCGGTCCCGTCACCCGGGATAACTGCGATTTTATACTTTTTCATTCATTTTTCTCCTTTACTCGTTTTAAGTGACTTTCTAATATAATTTACAAGTCCGTCGGATTCGATTATTTCCTGCATAAATCCCGGAAACGGCTGTGCTGTGTATTCGTTCCTTGATTCTATGTTTTTGATCTTTCCTGTATCTAAATCAACTGCAATGATGTCTCCGTCTTTTATCTCTTTTGCGGCATCCGGACATTCAAGTATCGGGAGACCTATGTTTATAGCATTTCTGTAGAAAATGCGGCTGAATGTTTCGGCTATTACACATGAGATCCCTGCCGCTTTTATAGCTATTGGAGCATGCTCCCTTGATGAACCGCACCCAAAATTTTTCCCGGCAACCATTACATCCCCGGTTTTTATTCTTTCGGCAAATTTGCTGTCCAGATCCTCCATGCAATGGAGGGCGAGCTCGCCCGGATCAGATGTATTTAAATATCTTGCAGGTATTATCACGTCGGTATTGACATCGTTTCCGTATTTTATTGCCTTTCCCTCTATTTTCATGATTACTCAGCTCCAATTCCTATATCTGAATACCTGTCGCTTTATTTCAAATCGTCCGGTGATGCTATTTTCCCGGCTATCGCCGTAGCAGCTGCCACTGCAGGGCTTGCCAGGTATACCTCGCTCCCGGGATCCCCCATTCTGCCGACAAAATTTCTGTTTGTGGTGGAAACCGCTCTTTCTCCCTTTGCCAGTATCCCCATGTGTCCGCCTAAGCAAGGACCGCAAGTCGGAGTGCTGACCGCGGCTCCCGCATCAATAAATATATCGAATAATCCCTCGTTCATAGACTGTTTCCATATTTTTTGGGTTGCGGGGATTATAATGCACCTTACATCCGGATGTACCTTTCTGCCTTTAAGTATCTGCGCAGCGATCCTCATGTCCTCTATTCTGCCATTTGTGCATGACCCGATAACGACCTGGTCTATTTTCACATCTCCGATTTCATCGATGGTTTTGGTATTCTCAGGCAAATGCGGGAAGGCTATCGTCAGTTTTAGTTTTGAGAGGTCGATCTCATAAGTGGAAGTATATTTTGCATCCTCATCTGCTTCAAAAACCTTGTAAGGTTTTTCCGAATGCTCTTTGACATATGCAGCGGTTTTTTCGTCTACCGGAAAGATGCCGTTCTTTGCTCCCGCTTCGATCGCCATATTTGCCACAGTAAATCTATCGTCCATGGACAGATATTTCAGTCCTTCTCCGGTGAATTCCATTGACTTGTATAGCGCCCCGTCAACTCCGATCATTCCGATTATATGGAGTATTATGTCTTTCCCGCTCACCCATTTCGAGGGTTTGCCTTTTAAAATCAATTTTATTGCCTCCGGGACTTTGAACCATGCCTTGCCGGTAGCCATTGCGGCTGCCATGTCAGTGCTGCCCCCGCCTGTTGAGAAGGCTCCGAGCGCGCCGTATGTGCAAGTGTGGGAATCAGCTCCGAGTACGACAACGCCGCTCACGACGAGTCCTTTTTCAGGCAGCAGAGCGTGCTCAATGCCCATCTGCCCCACCTCGAAAAAGTTCACTATTTTCATTTCCCTTGCAAATTCCCTTATGAATTTGACCTGCTCGGCTGACTTGATATCCTTATTAGGAGTAAAATGATCCGGAACAATGGCGATCTTGTTTATATCAAAGACCTTATCCACTCCCATTTTCCTGAACTCCTTAACTGCAACCGGAGAAGTTATGTCGTTCCCGAGCACCATATCGACATCAGCCATGATCAGCTGCCCCGGTTCTACGCTTTTGAGACCTGCCGCCTGCGCAAGTATCTTTTGTGTCATTGTCATTCCCATAATTTTTCTCCTGTCAAAGAATGTGGCAAAACCGCCGAAGTCTCATCTTGAGTAGTTTTTGTCGGTTGCTGTTTATCAGACCATTCTAATTATTTTTTTTGCCGTTGTCAATTTTTATCGATAATCGTTATTTATGGTTACGAAAAGCGCTAAATAATTTACTTTTATTTCCCGCCACCATTTCATTCACTTCCGATTTAATTGCTCTCCTGCTCGGGAAAACGCCTGCCGAAACACTCCTGGTCTCTTCAATGGAATAAAAAGCTTTTTTATCGGAGTTATGAATAATACTCACGACTCTTTCAACATCGCGCCTTTTTATGATCGTATTAATGACCGATACAGGCCCGTTTCTGCCTATTCCGATGATTTTAGTCACACCGAAGCCCTCTTCTATAAGCTTTGTCCGGATATCGTTCGTGTCGTCGCTCAGGATTATTCTGACCATATATGTGCCCAAAGCAAGCTTTTCTTCAAGTATCATGCCTACGTAGCAGCCGATAGCAAAGCCTCCCGCGTAGGCAATGTAGGTCAGGGCATTGTCAAGATGCTGCATGATCTGGCTGATGATGAATACCCATATCAGAGACTCAAAAAAGCCAAGCAGCGGCGAGAGAAATTTCTTTCCTTTTGACATGAACATGATTCGCACAGTACTGATAGGCACGTCAAGAAGTCTTGAAAGGAATATCAATGCTGGAAGCACCAAATATTTAAAAATGTCCGTATCTGCAAATGGCATGTTTTTCTCCGTTAAAACATATTTCAGCTCATTACTTACTATATTGTATAGTAAAATTTGTTTTGGTCAAGATGCGTAAGGAGTGTATATGCAAATAAAAGACAACAGCCCGTTTTTGGCTGTCGTCTTAAATTAATGCGTCTTTACGATTTATATAGCTGAGAGTATATTATTTCAATTCTTCAAAGTCCAGATCCAGTAAAATTCCCTTGAGATTCTCAGCTTCATTTGAATGCAAAGTGACTCCCCTGCCCATTTTATCGTGCTTTTCATCCCAGTCGCGGATGTCAAGTTTTGGTTTTCTCTCATTCCATCTGATTATGTTGACTTCTTTTTTCCAGCCTTTGCTTCCTTCGCCGATAATGCCTATTGTTCTGACGATTTCAAAATTTAGATCCGACATTTTTACCTCCCATTTTTTTAAGACTTTATTTACTGGTTTTATTTCACTACAGACAATTCGAGGATCCCCGACACTTTTGCCAGCGCTATTTCTTCGTCCATTCCTTTTACCACCTCTAATATCACATACCTCGGCGCAGGCTTATTGTCTGATGAGGTCGAGTCTTTTTCACCTCCTTTGATTATTTTCCCCTGAGCGTCCACGAGCCCCGCAATTCTTATGTTTTCATACCTCCTTGCCTGTTCTGCCGGGAATTGCCCTAAATACTGCGCGCTGCCTGACATTTGCGCCAGCGCTTGAGGTATAAATATAATGTCCACATATCCATCCGTTTCAAGTTGCCAGGCGTTTGCATGATCAGTTTCAAACTCAATTGAAATAAGCCGGCTTCTTTCCCCCAGAAGTCTTATTATCTCCGGACTTTTTTGCTCCGCCAGCCTTGTGCTTATAATCATCTCGTCCTGTTCTATATCCG
>JAQVNH010000059.1 GCA_028703215.1 Eubacteriales bacterium | reverse complement strand
CGGGATACAGTTTCATATCCGGAAACCCGGAGCTCGGGGCAGCCCTTTTGATACTGTATGCCATAGTTCTGATAAGTCGCCAGCTTATCGAGCCCAAAATCCTCGGACGTCAGCTTGGCGTGCATCCCCTGCTCACTCTCGCCGGTTTGTATGTGGGTTCAAAAGTCCTCGGATTTGCGGGTCTTATATTAGGACCGATCGCTGCCGTCGTACTCAAAGGGATCTTTACAGGGCTGTCTAAAGAATTCCCGGTTCGTGCACCTGTTTATGAGGAACCCCAGGTCAATGATCGCGCAGATACAAGCTCTTCCTCGGAAGATAAAACGCCTCGCGCGCGAGATATGAGAGCAGCCGCAGAGGATAAGTCCTCAGAGAATAAGACAATCGACGATGATGCGAAAAACAACCATTCTTTTCCGCCTGATATTTCTTAAAAATCTCCCTTTACAATCCTTCCTTTCTGAAATATAATGATTATACCGAACATATGTTCGGTATTTGGTTCCGCAGTTTGTTTCCGCGCCCGATATCGTGCATATGGTTTATAATACGAAGGGATCCGTGACATGGAAAGGGTTATCCTGCACAGTGATTTAAATAATTTTTATGCGAGCGTGGAATGCCTTTACAACCCTCAGCTTCGCGACAAGCCTGTAGCTGTTTGCGGTTCTCAGTCTGCAAGACACGGAATTGTCCTCGCAAAAAATTATATAGCCAAAGCCTACGGTGTTAAAACCGCAGAAGTTATATGGCAGGCCAAAACAAAATGTCCGGGGCTTATTTGCGTCTCTCCGAACTATTCCCGCTACCTCAAGTTTTCCCGTATGGCTACGGAGATATATCGCTGTTATACAGACCTGGTCGAACCATTCGGCATAGACGAATGCTGGCTTGATATCAGCGGCAGCGCCCGTTTGTTCGGCGGGGGCGAGAAAATGGCTGTCGAAATAAAGGAAAAAATAAAGGCTGAACTCGGCATCACGGCATCTGTCGGCGTCAGTTACAACAAAATTTTTGCAAAGCTCGGTTCTGATATCAAAAAGCCCGATGCCGTTACAGCAATAAACAGAGATGATTTCAAAAAGAAAATATGGCCCCTCCCCGCGAAAGATCTTTTGTACGCGGGGCGCTCAACCTCCAAAAAACTCGAAAGAGTCGGTATTTGCACCATAGGCGCAATAGCGGAAGCTTCCCCCGTCTTTCTTTCCAACCTTCTTGGGAAGTGGGGCGAAACCTTATGGTCGTTTGCCAACGGTTACGATACAACTCCCGTGAGTCATTTCTCAAACGAAGCCATTGTCAAGGGTATAGGCAACTCATTAACGGCGCCCAGAGACCTGGTTTGCGACGATGATGCGAAAACACTGCTCTACGTTCTCTCCGAGAGTGTCGGAGAGAGGCTTCGAAGACACAATCTGAAGTGTCGTACGGTTCAGATATCGATAAGGGGCGATGATCTGCTGTCCCGGGAGAGGCAGGGAAAACTTGCCCGCTTTACATATGTTTCGTCGGAGATAGCTGAAAAAGCCTATGAAATATTCCGCGGAAGCTGGAACTGGTCCGGTAATATAAGGCTTCTCGGCGTTCGCGCAACAGACCTTGTAACAGCAGACACATACAGGCAGCTTTCCCTCTTTTCCGAGGGGCGCCATATAAAAAGGGAATCTCTGGATAAAAGCATCGATGCGATAAGATCCAGATTCGGCCACTACTCTGTGCAAAGAGCTCTGCTGTTGAAAAAAAATGCTATAAACGCCAATCCCATAGAGGAGAATATAATTTATCCGGTCTCCTATTTCAAGGGACCTCTTTAATTCGCCGCGTTCTTGTCAAAGGAGTTCCGTATGCCGAAAATTTTTGTTGATGTGGTCGTAAAATATACAAAGGAAGGCTCAAAAATCCCTCTCGCAGTGATTTGGGAGAATGGGAAAAATTATTCCGTTGACAAAGTATTTGATATAACCCGCGCGGCTTCGCTGAAAGCCGGAGGGCAAGGAATGCGCTACAGATGCAGGATATCGGGCAAAGAGACCTGTCTGTGGCTTGAAGATGACAAGTGGTTTATGGAGGCATAAACCATTATTTGTATTTGTTCCTTCTCAGAAAATTCGGTATGTCTATTTCCTCGTCAACTATTACTCCACGATAGTTTTCGGTTATTTCCCCCTGTTTTTCGGTTTTGATTTCTTCCGCAGCCGCCTCTTCCTTTTTAGTAGTTTTAAAAAGCGGATTGCTTTCAAAACCTGTCGCGATTACGGTTATTATCATCTCGTCTCTAAGGTTGTCATCAATAACAGCGCCGAAGATAATATTCGCATCCGGATCTGCGCAGTTCTGTATAATTTCAGCTGCCTGGTTCACCTCGAATATTCCGAGATCCGATCCGCCTGTTATGTTCATCAGCACACCCTTTGCGCCATCGATCGAGGTCTCGAGCAGCGGGCTTTGTATAGCCATTTTAGCGGCTTCCTCAGCTTTATTTTCTCCCGACCCTTTTCCGATGCCCATATGAGCAAGGCCGGTATTGAGCATGATTGTTTTGACATCGGCGAAATCAAGATTAATGAGCCCCGGAACTGCTATAAGATCAGAAATGCCCTGTACTCCCTGGCTTAAAACTTCATCGGCTGTTTTGAATGCTTCCAGAATCGATGTATTTTTCTCCGCGATCTCAAGCAGCCTGTCGTTAGGAATAGTGATGAGTGTGTCTACCGTTTGCTTGAGATTTTCCACACCTTTTTCAGCGTGCATCATTCTTCGTTTACCCTCAAATAAAAACGGCTTGGTAACTACGCCTACAGTCAATATGCCCATTTCCTTTGCGATCTTGGCTATTATCGGCGCTCCTCCGGTTCCCGTACCTCCGCCCATTCCTGCGGTAACGAAAACCATATCGGCTCCCTTGATAGCCTGACTGATCTCCTCGCTGCTTTCTTCCGCGGCTTTTTGCCCGATTTCGGGATTGCCGCCCGCGCCTAAACCCTTTGTCAGCTTGTCGCCTATTTGTATTTTGGTATTGGCTTTTGAAAGAAATAGTGCCTGTTTGTCAGTATTTATAGAAATAAATTCCACTCCGCGAAGGCCTGCGGTTATCATGCGGTTCACCGCGTTATTTCCGCCCCCTCCCACTCCGACTACTTTTATCTGCGCGAATTGTTCGGTATCAATATCAAATTCCAGCAATGTCGAGAGCCTCCTTTACTTTCTCATTTGTTTGAAGAAAATATACCCTTTGCATACTTGGTTTAATTATAAACTAAAGCTAATGTTTTGTATATCTTTTTTAAGCCATTTGAAACCTATTTTCGGCAGATTGCGATTTACACGACTTTATCGTCTTTCGTCAGTTTTTTTAGCCAATGGCGTCTTATAACCGCAAAATTAAGGAAAATCCTGTTCCCAAAAGCAAATATCGCCGCAAGGTAGATCTCAATTCCAAGCTGATCGCCGATATATGCCAGGGCGGCTGCAATCAAGGCGTTTCCGAAAAATCCGGAAATGAATATTTTTAAATTGAATTTCCCCTGCAAGCTTGCCGCCGCTCCTCCGAATACCGAGTCAAGCGCGGCAAGTATGGCGACTGCAACATAACTATGGTACTGATACGGGATGTCATAAGGCAGCAGCACCCCCAGAACAATGCCTGCGACCAGTCCTAAAATCGGAATCATGTTATCTCTCCTAATCTTCCGGAGTGAAAATCGGATCGTCCCCTTCGGTAAAATCCAAAATGCCCTTTTCATTTTCCCGGATATTTTTATTTAAAATTTCTTTCAGCAAATCCACTGTATAATCAATTTCATTTTTGTCATCAAGTTTTACAACTATCCTCGAGTCATATAGAAAATGAACTTCTTTCCCGCTTAATTCAAAAAAATCGATTGAATCCATTAAATCGAATGCTGTTGTTAAATCTGATTTGTTGATGGCATCTATCATAGACGCAACTCTTTCAAAACTTAAAAAGTTATCCAGCATAAGGGCTCTGCCTATTTCAAGGCCTTTCAATACCAGCCCCTTTATAACGGGCAGTCCATATGGTATTTTCTGCGCATCCATGGCATATCCGTCGCGGTCAACGACCGCGTATGTGTCGTAATACTTCACCAGACACAAAGGCGTTCTTTCAAGAACTGATATCCTGATGGTGTCAGGGATAACATACTTGACTACAGCTTCTTTCACATAAGGCAGCTTGTCTGTTATCCTGCCCTCTGCGCCTGAATACCTGAGCGCCAGAAGATTCCCGGTACCCGGTCCAAGTCCCCTGAATCCGTTGACTCCCGTCGAAAGACCCGAAGCCTCTATCAATGCGTCGGAATTATATCTGAAAGTTGCACCGGCATATATTTTGTCTATGTCAAAGGCGGGTGAAAGGCCTATCAGGACGAGTATCCCTCCGATCACGGCAATCAAGGCAACAACTTCCAGAAGCCTGATCAGCTTCCTGTTCCTTCTCTTTTTTTTCTTTCGTATTTTTATCATGATTCCCTATTGCCCCCGGCAATATCACTGGATTTTATTTTATATCTTTGATATCGGATTGACAAGTAAAGCGGCCTTCTCAGCTGTAAATATTATATTTATTTTTGGCTTATGTTATAATTACCTGGTTGGAGGAATAGAAATATGCAGCTACGATTTTTGGCAGCGCTGGCGTCATCCAAAGCTTTAATCAAAATACTTCGCCTTTTCGGCAGCGGGGGCACCACCCTTCCCGGAAAAGTCGCCGATTTTCTGTGTCCGGGAATCGTCAAAATAGTATCCTCCGGTTGCCGGATAATTATCGTGACAGGAACCAACGGCAAAACAACCACTGCGCGCATAATCTCACGGATTCTTACGGAAAACGGGATAAAATATGTCAGCAACAAATCGGGTGCGAATCTTGCAAGCGGAATCACCACAACTTTCCTGGAAACTTATCATCTTAACGGGAAAAATAATCCCGAAATGGCGGTTATAGAGTCGGACGAGGCGGCCTTCAGGGCAATAAGCAATTCTATCAAACCGGAAATTCTTGTTGTGACGAACTTCTTCAGAGATCAGCTTGACCGTTTCGGTGAGCTTTACCATACTTTGTCCGAGGTAAAGGAAGGCATCTCCAATTGCCCCGACGCCACGCTTGTCCTCAATGCGGATGATTCCCTTTGCGCTTCTTTGGGCAGAAATGTTAAAAATAAAGTCCTGTACTACGGAATGTCATGTGTCTCTGCCGATACTCCCGGAGACAGTTTCAACACCGATTCGGCTTTCTGCCTGTACTGCAAAACCAGATATATATACAGCGGCAGAACATACGGCCATCTCGGGCATTTCAGCTGTCCCGAGTGCGGTTATGCCAGGCCTGACTCAAATATAACCTGTACCGGTATCAGTGAGCTTTCATCCTCTGGTTCAAAAATCACTATGGCTGTGTCTGTTCCCGAATATATCACCGCAGAGGCACAGATCAATCTTCCCGGACTTTACAACATCTACAATGCTCTCGCCGCATCTGCGTGCGGAGCTGCTTTGTCTCTGCCTCCGGACAACACCATAAAAGCACTGAAAAACTTTGTTAACGGGTTTGGCAGGATGGAGACCATTGCGACAGACGGCAAAACTATACGCGTAATTTTAGTAAAAAACCCCACCGGATTGAACCAGGTCATCAACTATCTGATTACCGACGAAAACCGGATGAATATCGCATTTCTACTTAACGATAAGATTGCTGACGGAACCGATATATCATGGATCTGGGATGCGGGATTCGAAAAATTGAAAACCATCCAAAATCGCATAGGCAATATTTACGCCGGCGGTGCGCGCGCCGAGGACATGGCACTCAGGATCAAGTATGCGGACTTTGAAACGCCCGTCGTAAGCATTATTAAAAGCTGCGATGAGATCCTTGACCGCGGGATATTGGAAACCGGACCCGGACAGTGTTTTTATATACTCCCCACTTATACGGCGATGCTTGATATACGAAAATTGCTGGTATCAAGATTTAAACTCAAAGATTTCTGGAAATAGGAGGTTTGCCGTGACTACTCTTGACATCTGCCATCTTTATCCCGATCTGCTAAACCTTTACGGCGACATGGGCAATATCATTACTCTCGCTCAAAGGGCAAGATGGCGCGGTATTAATGCGGCTGTCCATAATGTCACGCTCGGCGAACCGTTTGACTCCGAGAAATACGACATCATTTTCCTGGGAGGCGGACAGGATTATGAGCAGGAAATAATCCATGCGGATCTGATCAGCCAAAAAAGATCCGAAATCATAAACGCTGTCGAAAATAACAGGGTTTTTCTATGCGTTTGCGGTGGTTACCAGCTTATGGGCAAATACTATAAAACATGGGACGGCAAGGAGATCGAATTTCTTGGAGCGCTCAATATTTGGACTATCGGAGGCAAAGAGCGCATGATTGGCAATATTGCGCTTAACTACATCGGTCATGCTCCAGACGGCTATAAAAAATCTTTCACAGTCGCCGGTTTTGAAAACCATTCCGGCAGAACTTATCTCGGAGAAGGCGTCTCTCCTTTCGGGAAAGTTATTCGCGGATTCGGAAACAATGGCGAGGATGGCTTGGAGGGAGCAAATTACAAGAATGTAATCTGCTCTTATCTGCACGGAAGCCTGCTGCCGAAAAATCCCCTGCTGGCAGATTTGCTGCTTTTGACAGCGATTAGCAACAGGTATCCCTCATTCGGAGAACTTGCATTC
>JAQVNH010000058.1 GCA_028703215.1 Eubacteriales bacterium | reverse complement strand
AAAAAATTTTTAAAAGCACAAAATCCTAGAAAAAGTACGCACTTTTTAATCAGATGACAAAAGCTTGAAATCCAGTATCATCAATGGATTTCAAGCTTTTTATATCCCCCAACTGTCAAAGACGGAATTATAATATAAAATCGAACTATATAATACCGTTAAATCAGACATTCCTCGAATTTTTACAAGTAATATTTCTTGACATGGCATTGTATTATAAATAAAATCATTATGTCGAAATGTTCCACTTCAATATATAGTGTAGAGACATGTTTCACAAAAACGGATGAGGTGATGCTGATGTTCTGTAGAAAATGCGGCCGTCAAATGAGTGATAATGCGGCATTCTGCCCTAATTGCGGTGAAAGGAACACCCCGAAACCATCGGGTCCCCAAAGGCAATCCTTCAATCCTCCCCCCTCTTACCAGTCAAATTACCGTGCGGCGCAGCCGGTCAGAAAGAAACGCGGGTTTGCATCTTTTCTTCTTATTGCGGCGGTCGTTGTCGGTATCGTATTTCTTGTAAAATACATGGACGACGGAGATGGCCCAAAACCGACTGTGGCAAGCAATACTACCACGACAGCATATACAACTGCAGCACCAAATACTTCCACAAACTCAGCGGCGACCTCTTCCATTCCACTGGTTGCCGATAATATGGGTATCACAGACGCTGATGGATTATTCGGAACAGCCGTCTCAGAAGGCGTACGCGATTTTTATACAAATATCCGGGGCAATGGCCAGGATGAATATACCTTAATGATCTACATCATCGGCTCAGATCTCGAATCAAACGGAGGTTACGCAACCGAAGATATCAATGAAATGCTTGGCAATGTGACCGGAGACAAGCTAAATATAGTTTTACAGACAGGCGGCACCCTGGAGTGGCAGAATAACGTCTTTGACAGTAACCAGATACAGCGCTGGCTCATCAAGGACAAGACATATGCTCATCTTCAGGACGTCGGCAGAGGAGACATGGCAAGCGCAGATCAGCTTTCCGATTTTATAAAATACTGCGCTGCCAAATATCCCGCTGACCGTTATTCGCTGATTTTTTGGGATCACGGCGGAGGCACGATGTGCGGTTACGGGTACGATGAGAACTATGACAGCATTCTGCGTCTTTCGGATATAGACAGAGCTTTGATGAATTCAGGAATAAAATTTGATTTTATCGGATATGATGCGTGTTTGATGGCAAGTATCGAAAATGCATTCATGCTTGAAAAATATGCCGACTATATGATCGCTTCCGAGGAGCTCGAACCGGGCTATGGCTGGGACTATAACGGCTGGCTCGAAAAACTCGGGGCGAATACGTCAGCCAGCACGCCACAGATCGGAGTTTGGATCGTAGACAGTTTTATCGATCATAATACAGCATACGACACCCTTTCTGTAGTGGATCTGCGCGAAATACCCAATACTTATGAGATGCTTTGCGAGTTCATGGCTTCAGCCGGTCGTAAATTGACTTCGCAAAATTTCTCGAACATTGCTTCGACGCGAGCGGGAACTAAAACATATGCTGACGGCGAATACGATATGATCGATATCGTTGATCTGATGTATAAATCGGATATCGCCGGTGCGGATGCGGTCATCAAATCAGTGTCAGGAGCGGTCAAGTACCGCAACGACTGCTGGAACGAAGGTTCGTACGGCTTGTCAATGTATTACCCTTATACGGATATAAGCAATTACTCTTATGCAAAGGATGATATAACTCTGTTCGACTATGGCGACGAATGTATTGAATTTTTTGACAGATTCGTCAACATCATGGCAGGCGGCCAGGAACGCTCAAGAAGCAGCGGCAATATGGGAAGCGGCGGTATTACTGCGTCTGCGGATTACGGCGAATCCGAATGGTATGATGAATCTCTGGTCGAAAGCTATTCAAGTCTTTACGATGACACGGAATATGTTGAGAAGGAAATCATTGAAAAAGGCGATGGTTTTGTTCTTCATATGTCAGATGAGGAATGGGAACTTATCACTGATATCCAGCTGCAGGTTTTTATCGATGACGGCACCGGATACATTGACCTCGGCTCGGATCAGATATACTCCTTTGATGATGACGGCGATCTTCTCATAGACTTTGACAATACCTGGGTAAGTTTAGACTATCAATGGGTTCCGTTTTACGGAGAGGCAGAGGTCGTTACTTCAGACGACGACTGGTATAGTTACGGTTACGTTCCGGCCGTGCTGAATTACGTCGATGAAAATGATATCGGCAGGGATATTGAGATCATTGTTTACTGGGATGACGAAAATCCCTACGGGTATGTTGCGGGCTACCGTCCCGTCACTGATGTCGTGATGCCCCTCGCCAAGGGCTGGAAACAGTTCAGGATAGGCGACACGATTGACTTTCTCTGTGACTTTTACACATATGACGGAGAATATGACGGTGTATATTATTTCGGAGAGCAAATCACTATCTCCGGGAATGAAAACGAAGAACCCGCAGAATTGTATGTAAGCTACGAAGATGTCGGCAGCAGCGATACTCTTGTTTGCTTCATGCTGACAGATATTTACCAGAACAGATTCTGGACTGAGACAGTCCTGTTTACCGCAGAATGACGATGGCAAACCACGTCATTCTCTTTTAGCGACTACATCGGCGCGTTTATAAATGCTGTTTTCGGGTATTACCCCCCTGATAAGCGAGACCGGGTATATGATCGTATTGCGGCCGACTACAGCCCCGGGGTTCAATACAGTATTGCACCCTATTTCAACGTTATCGCCAAGAATCGCGCCGACCTTCTTCATCCCTGTCGGTATTTCATCGCTGCTGTCTTTGATATGCACGAGGGTTTTGTCGCTTTTTACATTTGAAGTAATCGAACCTGCTCCCATATGAGCTTTATACCCAAGTATCGAATCACCCACATAATTGTAATGAGGAACCTGCACGCCGTCAAAAAGCACAACATTTTTGAGCTCTGTGGAATTGCCGACGACCGCATTTTTCCCAACTATGGCGCTTCCTCTTATAAATGCGCAGTGCCTGACTTCGGCACCCTTGTCGATTATGCAGGGACTTCCTATAAATGCTGACGGAGAAATCCTTGCATCTTTTGCTATCCACACATTCTCAGACGGACTGTCATATTCATCCCTTGATAGTGTTGCACCTAAAGCAATTATGAAATCCTTGATGTGAGGCAAAACTTCCCAGGGATATATGTATTTTTCAAAAAGCCCGGCCGCTATTGTTTTACTGATGTCGAGCAAATCATCTGTTCTTACATTTTCCATACTACCCCTCCTTACTGCACTATGTGACCTTTTTTATAAAATTTATCAACGATATTGTTGACATGTTTTTCGCACAGCTCGTCATTTTCAGCTTCTACCATTACTCTGATGACCGGCTCGGTCCCGCTTTCTCTGACAAGCACTCTTCCTCCTGTGCCAAGCGCTTCTGCCGCTTCTTTTATCGCAGCCTGAACATCGGCATCATTCATCGCCGCTTTTTTGTCGGCGACCCTGACATTCTTTAACAGCTGAGGATACGCGACAAATGCTTCGGCAAGCTTCTTCAGCGTCATCTTTTTCTCGAGCATCACTTCCATGATTTTAATAGCTGTCAGAATCCCGTCTCCCGTGGTTGCGTATTTACTGAAAATTATATGTCCGGACTGCTCCCCTCCAATGCAATGACCATTTTCGCGCATGTTTTCATAAACATATTTGTCTCCGACAGCAGTTTTTTCATAATTTATATTTGCGTCATCCAGCGCCTTATAAAGCCCGAAATTAGACATAACTGTTGTAACGACCGTATTATTGACAAGTTCTCCCCGCTCCTTTAAATAGAGGCTGTACATGTACAGAATGTGGTCTCCGTCAACCAGAGCGCCTTCGGAATCAACTGCCAAACAGCGGTCAGCATCTCCGTCAAAAGCGAAACCCACATCGAGATCATTTTCAACAACATATTTCTGCAATCCGTTAATGTGCGTCGATCCCGCTCCATCATTGATATTCAGTCCGTCAGGATTATTGTTGATCGTATAAGTCCTTGCCCCAAGCGCATCGAAAACACTTTTAGCTATCATCCAGGCGCTTCCGTTCGCCGTGTCGAGCCCTATCTTTATGTTTTTGTATGAGCGCGTGGCCAGCGAGATCAGGTACCCTATATAACGGTTCCTTCCTGCGGAATGATCAACTGTGCGCCCTATTTTATCACGTTTTGCAAGCGGCAGTTCGCCGTTTTTCCCATCCAGATATTCCTCTATTTTTTCGATAACAGCATCTTCAAGCTTTTCCCCCAGTCCATTTAGGATTTTGATTCCATTGTCATAATATGGATTGTGGCTGGCGGAAACCATGATCCCGCAATCAAATTTTTCGGTGTTGATGACATAAGAAACGCTTGGAGTCGTTGTCACGTGCAGAAGATAAACATCTGCACCCGAGGCAGTAAGACCTGCAGACAGCGCGTATTCAAACATATAACTGCTTCTGCGCGTATCCTTGCCGATAACAACTTTACATTTTTTGTTTCCGCCGTAATACCATCCCAGGAAACGGCCGACCTTGAACGCATGTTCAACGGTGAGAGATACATTTGCTTCCCCTCGAAAACCGTCTGTTCCAAAATATTTTGCCATAGACTGTCTCCTTTTTATTCGATTCAATGTTTTCTGAGAATACTTGCGGCTTTAGAATTCTCCGCCAGCCGCCATATCCAAATATACCTCCACATTTGGATGCAATTGAAGCACCGAAGCCGGGCAGGAAGGAGTGACCTCTCCGAACAAAGCTGAATGAACGGCAGCCGCCTTGCTTTTTCCCAAAGCTATCATAATAATACTGCGGGCATTCATGACTGTTCTAATCCCCATTGTTACCGCGCGCGTAGGTACCTTGTCCATTGTTTCAAAAAATCTGGCGTTGGCGATGCGGGTCGAATCAGACAAAGTTACAAGATGGGTTTGTGAAGCAAAGGGAGTTCCTGGTTCATTAAAACCTATATGCCCGTTATTTCCTATCCCGAGAAGCTGAAGGTCTATCCCTCCTGCGCTTTTGATGGCATCCTCATAGCCATGCATAGCGGCATCGGAAACGTCAGTTCCCGAGGGCAGGTGTATTCTGGAGGGATCCAGATCTATATGTGAAAACAGGTGCTCCATCATGAACCTATAGTAGGACTGCGGGTGTTCTCGGCCTATCCCGGCATATTCATCGAGATTGAATGTTATAGCTTCCTTAAAGGATATTTCTTTGTTCCTATACAATTCGATAAGCTGCTTGTATAAGCCAAGCGGGGTTGAACCAGTCGCAAATGCAAGCACTGCATTCGGTTTTGCCGCAAGCAGATCCGAATAACGTTTGGCCGCTCGCAATGCAATATTTTCAGGCGTATCGAATATCAGCCTCAAAATGATCACTCTCCTTGTTTTAATTTTTCCTGCACTGTTCGTATGATTATATTATACACTGAAGAAATAAAATATAAAATCGCTGCGGAAAATTCCTCTTCGCTCATTTCGCATGCAGATCATGAGCACTGCTCTGCTTCTTCATCCTGCTGACAACAGCCCAATATAAAAGAGCTCCGGCGATTATTGCCAGGAAGTCTGCGAATGGCTGCGCAAGGACGAT
Organism: Eubacteriales bacterium; assembly: GCA_028703215.1. Classification (GTDB taxonomy): domain Bacteria; phylum Bacillota; class Clostridia; order Acetivibrionales; family STF1-152; genus STF1-152. Next base: position 1,114 of record JAQVNH010000058.1, on the reverse strand, counting down.
CCCGTTAACACCCATAAGGTTGTTAAAAATCATTATCGCCGGTATGAATGCCACCCCGTCACGGAGAATCACCAATATAAACGAAGGGATCGCTTTCCCGAATGCCTGCAAGGAATGCATGAATAAAAACAGGAATACCACGACCGGAAGAGTCAGGATGCTTATTTTTGTAAAAATCGTGCCTATTTGAATGACCTCTGCGTCATTAATAAAAAATTTAACAAATGTACCTGCCAATAAAAATATTGTCAAAAATGCAATGGTGCCAAATATCATGCCGAAAAGACCCGAATATTTTATCGCGTCATTCATGCGCTTAATTTTTTTTGCTGCGTAATTATACCCTATAAATGGCTGCGTCCCCTGCGAAAGACCAATTATGAGCAATCTCGGGACCTGCGCAATCCTGTGCGATACCCCGACCGCAGCCACATATTTGTCGCCATAAGATGCGGCATAGTTATTCAGAAATATATTTGCCGCGCTAAAGAGCATGGAATTAATTGAAGTCGGTATGCCGATTTTAAATACCGGTGCGACCGTTTCTCTGTCCGACCTGAAATCGCTTAAGGATAAAGAGAGAACTGTTTCTTTATTTTTCAGATACCAAAGATAATATATGATGGTGGAAGAATTCCCTATAACGGTCGCAATAGCTGCTCCGCCGCATCCCCATCCTAAAACGGTTATCATCAGCGGATCCAGTATAATGTTTAATACAGTGCCTGTCACCATTCCCATCATCGCAAATTTTGAGGCGCCTTCCGCGCGTATTATCTGCCCAAGCGAGTGCTGGACTATTATTATAGGAGCTCCCAATCCGATCCAGAACAAATAATCCTTTGCAAACAAATAAGTATTTGCGCTTGCGCCGCACAAAACAAGGATCGGCTTAATAAACACAAGAGTCAGTCCGACACATATCACACCTGATATCAGAGAACCGTAAAGACAAAAAGAAGATACATTCCTAACCTTTTCATACTTTTTCAGCCCCAGCAGCCTTGAAATATAAGTGCCTCCGCCGGTACCGAAAAGATTCCCGATTGCCATAAAAAAAATAAAGACCGGGAGGCAGAGAGATACTGCGGCTACTTTGTTAGCATCTCCGGTC
>JAQVNH010000057.1 GCA_028703215.1 Eubacteriales bacterium | reverse complement strand
ATAGATTCAGTTCATGGGAAGAAACATGCCGTTTTGCCGCAAACCTTGTCCGGCAAAGGATCGAAGCGGAAAATCCCGAAAGTGTCGCCGCTTTTCTTGTCGAACCGATATGCAATGTCGCAGGAATTATCACCCCTACTGCAGAATATTATAGAATCATTCGAAAAGCCTGTGATGATTACAATGTCATCCTGATTTTCGATGAGGTGCTTACAGGTATCGGCAAGACTGGTGATATGTTTGCGGCGCAGACATACGGCGTAACTCCTGACATTATATGTTCCGGCAAAGGACTTTCGTCAGGCATGCTGCCTATGGGAAGCATGATCGCGCGCGAGGATATGGCTGATGCTTTCCGTGGCGAGAATCACAGATGGTTCGGTCACGGCCATACTTATGCCAACTTCCCGCTTGGCTGCGCGGTTGCCACTGAGGTCATCAATATTATTGAAGAATTGAAGCTTTGCGAGCGCGCTCGTGTTATTGGCAATTATCTCCGTACAAGATTGGAAAAACTTAAGGATTATGGTGTTGTACGAGAGGTTCGCGGTCTTGGAACTTTGTTAGGCGTTGAACTTGAAGAGGATCCGGTCAATCACAGACCCTTCCCCAATGACCGGATGCTGGGTAACGCGCTTAAGAAGACTGCAAGAGCCAATGGAGTTATTCTGCGGATTTCTCCGGACTGGTTCGCTGTTTCGCCGCCGCTGATCTCGACCGATGAGGAAATCGAGGAGCTTTGCAACAGGATCGAAAAGAGCCTTCTTGATGCCATAGAACTTAACAGGAAAAATTAAAACATATCCTCAAATATATACCTATACAATGCCCTGAGCGTACATTGCCTCGGCGACTTTCATGAAGCCTGCAATGTTCGCTCCGGCCATTAGGTTTCCTTTCATGTTATATTCAGCTGCAGCCCTGCTGCAGTTTTTATATATATTTTTCATAATGCTCTTAAGCCTTGCATCAACCTCTTCAAATGTCCAGGACATCCTCATGCTGTTTTGCGTCATTTCAAGCGCCGACGTTGCAACGCCTCCGGCGTTGACCGCTTTCGAGGGTCCGTAAAGCACTCCGTTTCTTTGAAATATTTCTATGGCATCCGGCGTGCAGGGCATATTTGCTCCTTCAGCAACAGCATAGCATCTGTTTGAGACAAGTTTGTGCGCTGCCAAACCATCTATTTCGTTTTGAGTTGCGCACGGCAGAGCTATATCACACGGTATATCCCATATGCCTGAACAACCCTCAGTATATTCAGAACCGCAGCACTCATTTACATACTCTCTAATTCTCTTTCTCTCAACTTCCTTTATTCTCTTTACCGTATCGAGTTTGACTCCGTCAGGATCATAAATATAACCGTTTGAATCGCTCAATGCAACGACCCTTCCTCCGAGCTGCGTCACTTTTTCAGCGGCATATATTGCCACGTTGCCCGAGCCTGATATGACAACAGTCGCGTCTTTGCATGACTTATTATTTTCTCTCAGCATTTCTTCCGCAAAATAGCATATTCCATATCCTGTCGCTTCAGTTCTTACATGACTTCCTCCCCATGCCAACCCCTTTCCGGTGAGCACGCCCGAGAAAGTGTTTTGGATCCTCTTATACTGGCCAAACATATATCCGATTTCCCTGGTGCCTACGCCGATGTCGCCGGCCGGAACATCACAGTCCTCTCCTATATGTCTGTAGAGTTCGGTAATAAAGCTTTGGCAAAATCTCATTACTTCGTAGTCCGACTTTCCTTTGGGATCAAAATCCGAGCCTCCTTTTGCTCCGCCAATGGGAAGCCCCGTTAGGGAATTTTTAAGAGTTTGCTCAAATCCCAGAAATTTCATGATACTGAGGTTAACAGAAGGATGAAGTCTAAGACCTCCCTTATAGGGGCCGATCGCGCTGTTGAACTGGACTCTGAATCCCCGGTTGATCCTTATCTTTCCTTCATCATCGACCCAAGGCACCCGAAACATTATCTGGCGCTCCGGCTCAAGTATCCTTTCAAATATACCTGCCTTGACCCACTCCGGGTGTCTTTCGGCCACAGGTTCAAGAGATTCCATTATTTCGCCGGCGGCTTGCAGGAATTCCGGTTCATTGGGATTGCGTTTGATCAGCTTTTCTATTGAGTCCGTTAAAATTTTCACTTTGTTCCTCCGTATTATGTATGTCATTTGCTATATTATTGACATTATACAAGTTTTTGCAGGAATTGCAAATAAAAATTGCATATTTTAAAAAAATTATTTTATACAAAAAAAACCGTATCACTCCTACAAAGCTGATACGGTGCGATAATATTAAAATATATTGTATTTTGTATTTTTATTCATTGTTACTGATTTATTAATAATGAATGTTTAGTGATCATTTAATTGCACTTTTTAATATTATATCCATTCGCTCTCATTTTTCCCCGGACAAATATTTATCAATTGCAGCAGCCGCCTTTTTGCCGGCTCCCATAGCCAGAATAACCGTTGCAGCTCCGGTCACCGCGTCGCCTCCCGCATATACCCCTTCGATGCTGGTCTCTCCGGTTCTATCATCCGCGATTATCCCTCCCCATTTCTGTGTGTTTAAGCCGGGAGTGGTGGATCTTATCAGCGGATTCGGGCTTGTCCCTATTGCCATTATGACAGTTTGCACATCGATGGCGAACTCGCTCCCGCTTACCTGGATTGGTCTTCTTCTGCCTGAACTGTCCGGTTCGCCAAGCTCCATGCGTATACATTCCATCCCTGTGACCCACCCTTTTTCATTACCCAGTATTTTGGTCGGATTTGTCAGGAGCTTAAAAATAATCCCTTCCTCTTTTGCGTGATGCACTTCCTCCGCTCTGGCCGGCAATTCATTTTCCGACCTTCTGTAGACGATATATACATTCTCCGCGCCGAGCCTTTTTGCGCATCTTGCCGAATCCATGGCGACATTGCCGCCGCCTACGACCGCAACATTTTTACCGACCTTGACCGGGGTGCCGCTTTCCGGAAATTTATATGCCTTCATCAAATTGATCCTCGTCAGGAACTCGTTTGCGGAATATACTCCGTTAAGATTTTCACCGGGGATATTCATGAACGCCGGAAGCCCTGCCCCCGACCCTATGAAAACCGCCTCATAGCCTTGTGCTTTCAAATCACCGAGGGTCAGTATTTTGCCTATTACCATATTCGTGATTATCTCAACGCCTGCATTTTTTAATGCATCAATTTCCTTTTTGACAAGCGCTTTCGGAAGTCTGAACTCAGGTATCCCATACATAAGGACTCCCCCGGGTTCATGAAGCGCTTCGAAAACGGTCACATCGTAGCCAAGTTTTACCAGATCGCCCGCACACGTAAGTCCTGCAGGCCCGGAACCTATAACTGCCACCTTGCGGCCGGCTTTTTCAGTTTTCTCCTCACTCTGCTGTCTGTTTTGAATAAACCAGTCGGATACAAATCTTTCCAATCTTCCTATGGCAACCGGTTCGCCCTTTTTTCCCCTGACGCAATGCATCTCGCATTGAGTTTCCTGCGGGCACACCCTTCCGCAAATTGCGGGAAGGCTGTTGGTTTCCCTTATTTTTTTATATGCCTCTTCAAATTTTCTTTCAGATATGAGCTTTATGAATTCCGGTATGGCTACATTAACAGGGCAGCCTGATATACAAGGCTTAGTTTTGCATTGCAGACACCTTTGCGCTTCTTTGAGCGCCATTTCCTCAGTATACCCAAGCGCGACTTCTTCAAAGTTCCTGTTTCTTACATTCGGATCCTGCTCGGGCATTTTTATTTTTTTCGGCGACATGTCAGCCATTTTTCATCGCCTCCAGCCTGCATCCCGATATGTTGTCGCATTTCTTTTCTTCGTCGCAATACATCTGCTGCCTTCTCATCGCTTCGTCAAAATCGACAAGATGACCGTCAAAATCCGGGCCGTCGACACATGCAAATTTTGTTTCTCCGCCTACTGTCAGGCGGCAGCCTCCGCACATTCCAGTACCATCTATCATTATGGAGTTCATGCTTACGATTGTCTTAATGTTATATTCCTTTGTAAGTTTTGAAACAAATTTCATCATTATCAGCGGGCCGATGGCTATAACGACATCATATTTACTGCCCTCTTCCAACAGTTTTTTCAATACATCTGTGACAAATCCCTTGTTCCCGTTGGATCCGTCGTCGGTTGAAACAAAAAGCCGTTCGCTCACTGCGGCAAGCTCGTCCTGCATGATTATGAGGTCTTTATTTCTGAAACCCAATACGGTATCGACCCTGACCCCCATGCCATGCAGTTTTTTTGCCTGAGGATAAGCAATTGCCGTTCCAAGTCCACCGCCGATCACAGCAGCTGTTTTTACGTTTTCAAAATGCGACGCCACCCCGAGCGGACCGACAAAATCCTTCAGGCTATCTCCTTCATTAAGCATGCCAAGCTGCTTTGTGGTTTTTCCCACTTCCTGAAAAATAATCGTTACGTTCCCGCTTTCCTTATCGTAATCCGCGATCGTCAGAGGTATCCTTTCTCCCTCTTCATCGACCCTGAGAATAATAAATTGACCGGGCTGCGCTTTTGCAGCTATCAGCGGAGCATATATCTCCATCAATTTGACCGTTGGATTAAGCACTCTTTTTTTCATTATCTTATACATATCACACCTCTTATCAAAATCTTGTCCGGACTAATATTAACATTTTATACATGTATCACAAAATTATCAAGAAAGATATGCCATCCTGATCCGATAATCTCGTAAGGGCACATATTTTTACCAAAATCATATTATTATTTTTCACAAATAAACAGTTTTATAGTACAATGGTTTATAGCCTTATTGGCACCTAGAAAGCAGTTACTTTTCCGGAGGGAATAATGAAAATTATCGATTTATTCAATTCCAAAAAGCCCGTCCTGTCATTTGAAGTATTCCCGCCAAAAGCGGATTCGCCCTTAGATGATATATTCAAAGCTCTTGATAAATTTGCCAAGCTTCGCCCCGATTTCATGAGCGTCACTTACGGAGCCGGAGGAAACGGAAATAAGAGGACTGTAGAAATCTCCTCCAGGATAAAAAATACGCTTGGCATTGAAAGCCTTACTCACCTGACTTGTATCGGACATACAAAGGATGAGATAGACGCCATACTTTCAAATATGAGCAAGAACAATCTGGAAAACATCCTCGCTCTCCGCGGAGATCTCCCGGTCGGAGAAAAACGGCTCCCTGACGGCAAAAGAGATTTTAGTTATGCAAGCGATCTTATAGATCACATTAAGAAACATAAAAAAAGCGGCATTTTTTCAACAGCGGCAGCGGCTTACATAGAGGGGCACGTGGAATGCAAGAGCTTAAAGCAGGATCTCCTTAATTTGAAATATAAGTATGACAGGGGCGTGGATTTTTTAATAACGCAGTTATTTTTTGACAACAGACGCTATTTTGAATTTATTGAAAAAGCAGCCGGAATAGGCGTTGCATGTCCTATAGTTCCCGGCATTATGCCCGTTTTCAAAGCTGATCAGATCAAAACCATATCAGCAAAGAGCGGCTGTTCGATACCGGCGGATCTTGTTCTTATGATGGACAAATACGGAAGTGAGCCGGAAGAAATGAAAAAAGCCGGCATCGACTATGCCGCCAGACAGATACGCGATCTGCTTGAAGGCGGAGCGCCCGGTCTGCATATTTACACAATGGTGCGTCCGGTTTCCACAAAACTCATTTTAGAACAGGCGGGAATAAGGTAGATATTCAAGTTATCCTCCTTATATAGGGACCTGCATATCGGTATATATTGAAAGAAATCTTCTTCACGGGATGAATTCACTCGCGCCGGGGATTTGTGCGCCGCTTTCTCCTCGAATGTTGAAATAAGCCGCCAGAAAATCCTTGGCCACCGGAGCTGCATAAGAACCCCAGACTCCGTGCTCTATTACTACCGCAACTGCGATCTGAGGATCGTCTGCCGGCGCATAGCATACAAACAAAGCATTCGATGAGCTTGTAGCCTCCTGCCCTGTTTCTGCCGTTCCCGTCTTACCCGCGACATCGATCGGAAAATCCGCAAACACTTCGACAGCAGTTCCATCAACGGAGTTCGCGACAGATCTCATCCCTTCCCTGATCGTGCGAAGGGTTTCTTCACTCACGGGAAGCTGCTCATATTCTTTTTTCGTCTCACTTATCAAAGTCCCATCGAAAGCTATGACTTTTTTTATAATATGGGGAGTGTACCTTTTCCCGCCATTAGCGATAGTCGCTACATAATTTGCAAGCTGCAAGGGTGTGAATTCGTTATATAGCTGTCCTATAGAGGCCTGTGCCGTATCAGCTATCCACCATTGCTCTCCGGTAGTCTCCAGCTTATATTGCTTGTTGGCGCGGATCCCGCTGTTTTCAAACGGAAGCTCGATTCCTGTTTTTTCACCGAGTCCGAATAATTTTGCCCATTTGTCTATTAAATCAATAGTAGTTCTTGTCCCCACAACATGGAAGTAAATATTGCAGGAAGTCGTCAGCGCCTTTACAAGACTCAGCCTCCCGTGAGCGCCGAATCCCGATATGTATTCAAGGCAATAAAACTTCTTGCCGCCGATTTCCTCAACTCCTTTATCGTAAATAAGAGTATCTGCTTTTATGACGCCTTCCTCCAGCGCTGCTATACCGACAATCGGCTTATATGTCGACCCCGGCGAATATTTTTCCTGTATGGTTCTGTTCCAAAGCGGTCTGTTCGCAGTATCGCTTTCGAGACGCAAGACCTCTTCCGCGGCTTCCACGGAGGAATTAACATCGAGGTACGATTGCGGGTCATA
>JAQVNH010000056.1 GCA_028703215.1 Eubacteriales bacterium | reverse complement strand
CAGATAAGACTGAGGGGATCTCGCTTTTCGGCGCGGTCAATATTTTTTCCGAAATTGAAACTTGCGCGCGTGAAATAGTCCGGATGTGCAGAGAAGAAAATTTGCGTTACAAAGAGATAGCTGTGACAGTCAGAGATCTTCAAAGCTACGAGCGACTTATCGAGGTGATATTCGCAGATTACGGCATACCTTGTTTTCTGGACCGAAAAAAAGGAATTATCAATCACCCGCTTGTCAGGCTTATCCTTTCGATGCTTGATATTTTCATAGAAAACTGGTCATATAACTCAGTGTTTCAATATCTTAAGACGGGACTTGCAGGTATTTGCAGGAGCGATATAGATCTGATAGAAAATTATGTGCTCGAATGCGGAATCAGAGGAAACCGGTGGACTTCACAAGTCGACTGGCAGGCGGCAAGGGAGATAGTTGCCGATGAAAGAGAAGGTAATGAAAATCAAAGCGCAATGCAAAGAATAAACAATATCCGCAGGGAAATAACTGAACCCCTGAAAAAGTTTCGGTCCGAGACTAAGAAACACAAGAAGGTCTCAGATCTGTGCGGTATTTTGTATGATTTTTTGTGTGAGATCAAAGTTCCGGAAAAAATAGAGGAAATGATCGCCGATTTTGAGAAGGAAAATCTGCTGAGCATGTCGGACGAATACAGCCAGGTATGGAATATAGCAATGCAAGTGCTTGACCAGGTAGTAGAGGTAGCCGGAGATAAAACTCTCGGTATGGAAAGGTTTTCCGACATGCTGAAAATCGGATTCGGAGAATACAAGATAGGCTTGATACCTGCGTCCCTTGACCAGGTTATCGTCGGAAGCGCTGAAAGGACAAGGAGCCACGAGTTGAAAGCCATGTTTGTTCTTGGTGTGAATGACGGCATTTTCCCCGCCTCGTCAGTGGAAGAGGGAGTGCTTACGGACGCTGACAGAACAGTATTGAACAATAACGGGATCGAGCTTGCGAGCGGCTCCAGGGAAAAGATATTTGAAGAACAATACATAATTTACAAGACACTTACCTCAAGCAGCAAGAAACTCCGGATAAGCTGGCCTGTGGCAGACCATGAAGGCAAGGGCATGAGACCCTCCCTGATAATATATCAGATGAAAAAGCTTTTTAAAAACATCACAGAAAAATCGAATGTTCTTGACATTGATGGCGAAGAATGTGCGAATCAGCTTATTTCAAGTCCGATGCCGACTTTCAGAGAGATGGTAAAAGTTTTCAGAAAGAGGAAAAACGGGGAATATATCGACCCGGTCTGGGATATTGTCGACAAATGGTTTTGTTCCAGACAGGAATGGCTTCTTAAATGCGACTCAATGAGAAAAGCCATGGATTTTTCCAATCAAACCGATGATATAAGTGAGGAAAACACTTTTAAACTATACGGAAATCCTATTCATTCAAGCGTGTCAAAGATAGAGGAGTATGCTTCCTGCCCGTTTGCCTATTTTGTCAGATACGGGCTGCGGGCAAAGGAACGCAGGATCCATGCATTTGCGCCGCTTGACGCAGGTAACTTTCTGCATGAAGCAATAAGAAGATTTTCGGAAGCAATAGAGAATGAAGGACCGAAATGGCGCGAATTTGACATGGCCTGGTGTTCTGAAAAAGTATCCGAGATAATCGAAGACATGCTGGATAAAATGCGCGGGGGAGGCATTGCCGCCTCCAAAAGGTATTCAACACTGGTCAGAAGGCTCAAAAAAGTCCTTGCCAGAGCATTATGGCTCATCTCCGAACATATAAAGAGAGGAAGTTTTGATCCGGTAGGATATGAAATCGATTTCAGCGACAGCGGTAAATATCCTCCGATACTGATCGAGCTTGAAAACGGAAGGATAATTAAGCTCACCGGAAGGATAGACAGAGCAGACAGTTCAATAACAAAAAACGGGGATTATTTGAGGATAGTCGATTACAAATCGGGAGGCAAGGATTTTGTTCTGTCAGATGTTTTCTACGGCCTTCAGATACAGCTTGTTACATATATGAACGCATTGTGGACACAAGGCGAAAAAATCCCGGTAAAAACCGGAGACGAGCCGGAGATTGCAAAAAGCACGGATTTAAGACCCGGAGGGATGCTTTATTTTAAACTGGACGATCCCTTCATCAGCAGCGCAAAATTCATGAGCGATTCTGAAATCGAAGCGGAAATAATAAAAAAACTTAAGATGAAAGGTATCCTGCTGGCTGATGTTGAGCTTATCAAAGGGATGGACCGGGATATCAGCGGACACTCCTCTATAGTGCCGGCCGCTTTGAATAAAAACGGAGAACTCAGTAAAAACTCAAGCGTTGCCACCTATGATCAGTTTGTGCTTCTCAGGAATTATGTAAACAGGCTTTTAAAGAAACTGTGCAGTGAGATCGTCAGCGGCAATGTAGCCATAAAGCCGTACATGAAAGACAAAAAAAAGGCATGCGAGTTTTGCTCGTACAGCTCCGTTTGCCAGTTTGACACTCAAATCAGAGACAATGAATATAATTTCATGAACAAAATGGATGACGAACAAACATGGCAAATGATAGGCAAATACTGCAAGACGGATTAAGGTGGGGCAATGTCTGACGACAGGAAATGGACGAATGAACAAATCGAGGCAATAGAGGCAAGGGACTGCAATTTGCTTGTTTCCGCAGCTGCGGGAGCAGGCAAGACCGCAGTGCTTGTTGAAAGGATAATCAGCCTGATTGCTGATGTGAAAAAACCTGCGGATATAGACAGACTGCTCGTTATGACATTCACGAACGCTGCCGCCTATGAAATGAAACAAAGAATAGCCGACAGGATCATTGAAGAACTTCAGAAAAACCCCGATTCTTCAAGTCTTCAAACTCAGCTGACTTTACTCAACAACGCAAATATCAAAACTATTCACTCGTTTTGTCTGGATGTGGTTAAAAGCAATTTTTCAAAAATCGATATAGATCCCAATTTCAGAGTCGCCGAGCAGGCGGAAATAGAATTGATGAAGTCTGAAGCTATTGGGGAGCTTTTTGACGGACGATATGAGGATGAGAATGATGACCGGGGGTTCATAAAGCTTCTGGATACCTTCGGGGACAGCAAAAACGACATCAGACTGCAGAAAGTCGTGCTGGACATCTATAATTTTGTGCAAAGTCTGCCGTGGCCGCAGGAATGGCTTGAGCAGAAAATACAAATGTATGATTTTAAGGGATGCAGTGATTTCGGAAAAACAGGCTGGGGACTCGCCGTTCTCGATACGGCAAAATCTGAGTTGGAGGAAATCAAAGAAAATCTTGACTGCGCTATCAAAAAATTTAAAAATGTCCCGGGGTTTGAAAAGTATTACGCTGTGCTTGAAAAAGACCGGAGCAAAGCCGGCGTATTGCTCGATATTTTGAAGCTGAAGAACGTGGATATTTGGGATGCTATTGTTTCGGAGCTATCCGGCATCGAATTCGAAAGGCTTCCTCCATATAAGAAAAATTTTGATTTGAAAGTAAAAGATGAAGTATCTGAATTGCATCAGGAATTTAAAAAAGCTATTGAAAAAATCCGAAAAGCAGGTCTTTCGTATAGTTCGGAAACACTGACGGATAATTTTGGCACAATGTATACGGCATTGAGTCATCTTGCGGAGATGGTAAACGATTTTACAAAATTGTTCTCAGACATAAAAAACAAAAAGGCGGTTCTTGATTTCAGCGATCTTGAACATTATTGCCTGAAGATCCTCACGGACAAAGATGAAAACGGTCAAAAGGGTCCATCGGACGCTGCCCTGGAATACAGGTCAAAATTTGCCGCAGTGCTGATTGACGAGTACCAGGACAGCAACCTCGTCCAGGAGGAGATCATCAGGATGGTTTCCAGGGCGGATGAGGAAAAACCGAATCTATTCATGGTCGGAGATGTAAAACAGAGCATATACAGATTCAGACATGCGGATCCGAATATTTTTATGGAGAAATATAAAAATTACCCTGAGAACAAGGGAGTGAGGAACAGGAAAATTCTGCTGTCTAAAAATTTCAGAAGCCGTTCGGAGATTCTCGATGCTGTAAATTTCATTTTCAGACAGATAATGTCGGAAAGAGTAGGCGAGCTCAATTATACGGATGAGGAAATCTTGCGAACGGGTGCCTCATACCCCCAATATGAAATTGGGAACAGTTATGCGGGCGGAATAACCGAGCTTCATTTGATCGATACAAAAAGAGGTTCTAAAGAAAATACGTCTGAAACGGAAAGTGAAAAATATAATCAAAACGAAGAAGAAACAATTCCGGGGGATCTTGCCGGGGACGATGAAGAAGAAAGGCTTGACAGCGTCCAATGCGAGGCTAAGATGATCGGCTCTCTTATAAAGGATCTGCTGAAACCGGATGGAGACGGAAAATATTTCAATGTATTCGACAATGCAAAAGGAAAATACAGAAGAGCACAGTACAGAGACATTGTTGTCCTCTCGCGATCCACGGCAGGAAGAGCGAATATCTGGGCGGACGAATTAAACGCTATGGATATTCCTGCGTTTACTGATGCCGGAACAGGATTCTTCAGCGCCATTGAAGTGCAAATAGTCCTTTCTTTATTAAGAATCATAGATAACCCCCTTCAAGACATACCTCTGCTTTCGGTGCTCAGGTCGCCGATTTATGCCTTTACGTCTGACGAACTTGCCCTGCTGCGCCTGGAAGACAGAAAAGTTCCGTTATATGAGGCACTGGTCAAACTGGCCGGCAAAAAAGAGGATTTGCCCAAGGCATCACTTTTCGTTGAAAATCTTGAAAGGTGGAGGAGATTGTCTGTGTATATGCCAACAGACCAGCTGTTGTGGCAGCTTTATAATGAAACCGGATATTTTGAGATGGCTTCCGCAATGCCTGCGGGCGAACAGCGCAGGGCAAACCTCAGGATACTGTTTGAAAAAGCAAGACAATATGAAGAGACGAGTTACAAAGGACTGTTCAGTTTTGTGAATTTTATGGACAAACTGATTGAAAGTGAAGGAGATTTAGGAAGCGCAAAAATATTGGGTGAAAATGACAATGTCGTGCGGATAATGAGTATCCATAAAAGCAAGGGTCTCGAATTTCCGGTCGTTTTTTTATCCGGATGCGGAACAAAGTTCAATTTGAAGGATTTAAACGGCACGATCCTCATTAACAAAGAAATGGGTTTTGGAATAGATGCGATCGATCCGGAACGAAGGGTCATATATGCCTCTCCGCAAAAGGAAGCAGTAAAAGAGATAAACCGGGTCGAAACCCTGTCGGAGGAAATGAGGATCCTTTACGTTGGCATGACAAGAGCGCGGGAGAAGCTGTTTATAACCGGAGTAGCAGATAAATCGGGGAATAAGGCGGAAAAATGGAAAAAGACAGGTCAAAAGAATGACGGGAGGATATCTCCCTACGAGATACAAAAAGCTTCCACATATTTGGATTGGATCATGCCGGCGATTATAAAATGCGGAAGCGGGGAGGACTCGTCGCAGAAATCTGCTGAAACGGATGAAATACCTTCATTGAGTCCAAAAGACGAGTCCATATGCAAAATCCGAATTTGGGGCAAAGAGGACTTGAAGAGTAAAAAGCGTCTGAAAGAAAAGCCGGTTGATGAAAACTTTGCAGGACCGGTTCCGCAGGACCCTCTGTCAGAAGAAATCACAGACAAAAATGGCAGAGACGCGGAAAATTTACAAACAGTGAAAATGGTGAATAACATACTGGGATGGATCTATCCGAACATAAGAGCTGCATCGGTCCCGGCAAAAATAACCGTATCCGAATTAAAGCGGATGTCTCAAATTTCGGAGGATGACGGGGAGATCGCTTATCAGGAATATTCAAGTCCGATAATAAGGAAACCTTCATTTCTGGAAGGGAAAAAAGGCTTGTCAGCAGTTGAAAAGGGCATAGTCATGCATTTTATCATGCAGCATCTGGATTATTTAGACCCCGATCTGGAAAAGCAGGTCGAAAGCATGGTAAAGAAAGACCTTTTATCGCCGGAGCAGGCAAAAAGCGCGGATCTTAAAATGCTTAGGGGTTTTCTTCATTCAGATCTCGGGAAAAGAATGCTTTCTTCAAGTTCGATAAACAGAGAGATCCCATTCAATATTGAGATCTCATGGAGCAAGCTTTTCAAAGAGATTCCGGCAGAAACGCCGGATAATGAGATGATTCTGCTTCAGGGCGTTATTGACTGCTATTTCACTGAAGATGACGGCATTGTCCTTGTCGATTACAAGACCGATTATGTCCCTCCGGAGGGAAGCGGGGCAATAAAGGGAAAATACAAAGTACAAATGGAGTATTACGCGTACGCGCTTGAAACACTGACGGGAAAACGAGTGAAGAATAAATATATATTCTTGTTCAGGACCGGAGAAATACTCGAATACTGAGCAGGAACCCGAGTTGTGATATCAATCACTTGGTTTTGAATATTTCAAGCGGAAATTCGCGTTTTGTAAATCTGAATTTCCCGGAACCGGTAAGTGGAATATTGTCCGCATAAACTATTTTCAATTCGATTTTCCCGAGCTGCTCTATAATGCGTTTGGCAAATGAGTCGATTTCACGCTGGTCGTATTTTTCGGATTTAACAACTGTCAAAGTCACTTTATCCGGCGAATGCTGCTGTAGTCTGAAGCTCTTGATACTGTCAAGGCTTCGAGCTATGAATGTAAAAAACTCGGTGTGGATAAACCTGCCGTCCATTGCAAGGAAAATATCCTCTTCTCTGCCCTGGAGTTTGCTCAGCACAGGCAATCCCATGCCGCATTCACATTTTTTATCGGACAGGACTGCGAGATCTCCCAGACGATACCTCAGCCTGGGCATGGAAAAATTATTGAGATCGGTCACAAGCACTGCACCTGTAACATCTGAGGCAGATTGCTCTCCGGTGAT
>JAQVNH010000055.1 GCA_028703215.1 Eubacteriales bacterium | reverse complement strand
GAAAAAAAGATGCGGCTGAATCAGGGTATGTTTTTGTCCCGCAATGACCCGAATCAGACGACATCTCAAAATCCCTCAGAGAGTTATTTCAACTATGTCCCCGTCGGCTGAATTGACTTCGACAATTTTCATTTTCCCATGTAATCTCTTTGCTTTCCTCAATTCATCCAAAATCGCTGCCATTTGTTCTTTGCTGACAGTAAGATCATCTGTCCTGGCATATTTTGCAATAAGCCTCGCGGTTATTTTGCTGAAGAGCATCGCATTCGGAACAGGGATAGTGAACTTATGTTCTTTAGACCTTATTTTAATTTTCATATCCGTATCCGCCTTATTCTATTATGACTTCAACATGGTCGCCATCGGCAGAGTCGATCTCAACGATTTTGCCGATCACTCCGTTTTCGGCGGCTTTCAGTATCGCTTCAAGATCCAGGTCTTTTAATGCTGTATTCCCGGAAATCTGCGGCATTTTCATTCCTACATCCAAACCGACTTTCAGCAGCGACAAAGGGAGAGTGACATTTACTACATCACCATCGGAAGAATTGATCCTGACCTTAAACAGCATCTTGCTGAAATCCTTGCGCTCTTGCTTGTCAACGACTTGTGTCTGAACGCTTGCAGCGCCGCGGAGCAGCTCGTCAACACTTATATTGAAATAATCCGCCAGCTTTGGAAGCAGCGTAATGTCGGGACAGGAAATATCGTTTTCCCATTTGCTGACTGCCTGGGAAGAAACACCCATATATTCTGCAAGCTCGTCTTGAGTCAAACCTTTTCTCCTTCTGTTTTCAGCGATCCTTGTACCGATTGAATTTGCCATTTTATGACCCCCTGATTATTATCTGATACCCGCCTGTCTGATAATGATGACCTTGTTGCTGCAGCTTAATTTTACAGTCGGGAAACGGTAAAATGAATATATCATTCGTTGATTATCTCAACGATAAGTTGAATATCTCTCTACTTATAGTTGTTTATTGTGATTCTCCCACCAAAAAATATACAGTTAAATGATTTGTTTCATACCCGTCAGTTTGCGAATATCTTATGCCCGCCTGCTGCAATACAAGCGCCACGCTTATTCCCAATCCGTCAGCCTTGACCGTAAGCTGACCGGCAGGCAGACTTCCCTTCCACGTATTATCCCCGGTATTTGCTTGAACAATATTCTCCATAACACTTAATGTTGAAATTTCCAAAACGTAACTGAAGTCGCTTCTTCTGATCTCGACTATTGCTTCGCCTTGATCTCCGGTTTTCTGATACGCCTTGAAATTTATATCTCCGACACTAAAATCAGCCAAAAACATCGGGAGTTCAGGTTGCTCCGAGTTAATAGCATTCGAGTATAAATCTGTTTGAAAAAATGTTGAATAACCCTCTATGTCGAGCTGTTCAAGGGGGTCTATCATGGCATAATAATATTGAAACCCGTCAGGAAGATGACCCGAATAATAGGGTTCAAAACCGAATACGCCTTTAAATTCCTCAGCTGACAGCGAATCCTTCTCACTGAGTTTTTCCGGAAACCATTTCAGGCTATCGAGATATTTCATTTGGGACATGTAGTCAACAATGCTCGAGATATCGTTTCTGTCAGATTCCGAGACCTGACTGCCTGAAATAAGCCGCCCTCCTTCGAGCATATTATTTCGCTCAAGAATACTTTCAAGCCTGTGTGTTTGACTCATCCTCGATACGCTGAAAGCTCCTATGCCCGGCAGTATTGAGATCAGCGCAAAAATCGCGGCAATAAGTACAGTCGCTGCAGCATCTCTTACCTTCGAAAAAATGAGATATGCGGCTGAGCATATCGAGAATATCCCGATCAGCACCAGGAAGTACCTCGGTTCGGTAACACCGTATGCATTAATTCTTATTGCGCATGAAACGAGCTGCAGCACGATCATCGGAATGAGAAAGAATGGAAACAGC
This sequence comes from Eubacteriales bacterium, assembly GCA_028703215.1. Lineage (GTDB taxonomy): Bacteria > Bacillota > Clostridia > Acetivibrionales > STF1-152 > STF1-152. The sequence continues at coordinate 4,982 of JAQVNH010000055.1, read as the reverse complement.
TTTTTGAAGGCAAGGGCAAATTTATTTTCCGGTTTCAGTGCCAGGTAATACAACACAAACCCGGAAATCGAATATCCGAGCACCATGGGTCCTATCTCACCGACCGGCCAGACTTGCGTCATTACTATCTTTGCGATGTAAGCCGCCAGGACTCCGCTGAAAACCGCATATATGGGTATAAGGATATATGAGACCAGAACTGCGAGTATGGAAGGATATTTTGCCGATTCTTCGTATTTTTGACGCTCCTTATCTTCAGATGAACAAAAATTAGGAAGCAACGCAAGATAATAAAGCGGCATAAAGAACAAAAATACGATATTTGCAGCATGAAGCATAATATTCTCATTTAATCCGACCAACAAAAAATCTATCGTAAAATAAATAATCCCGAGTCCCGCAAATATGACCAGAGCGTACAAAACTGCCGTAAAAGCGGATTTAAAGTGTATGATCGCCATTTTGCCAAAATCGGCCGTTTTTTTGTAAGCGGGAATGAATATGAAAAGAGCGAAAAGCATGAAGCAAATCACAGCAAGATAAACGAATTCGGTCCAAAGCCAATTACCGGTTATAAAAAATAAAAAGCAAATCGATCCCGCAATAAGCACCGCAATATTTAAGAGCAATCTGATTATTTTTTTTGCAGCGAAGCGTTCAGCGAAAAACACAGTTGAAATACCCAAAAAGGCTGTGAGGACGCATGACATTATCACCCTTCCGAATATATCGTCATCCCAGGGAGTGCCCTCGATCAGCATCGAGACACATACCATGCTGACAGCAAGCGAGATAAGCACGGCGGGAAAACGAAGCGCCATTATCGATATGTTTTTAAAGGTTTTAGCTACAAATATTCCGAATCTGCTCATGAAGTGTCTCCTTCTTGTTATGTCCTTCTTGTTATCTTCTTCTTGTTATCTTCTTCTAGTATAATAATCCCTTGCAGCTTTGTAGAACTCATCGATATTTTCCCATTTTGCCATCGGAGGGATATCGCACCCGGAAGAGATAATAAAATTATCATAGCTTCCGCATTTTTTGAGGATCTCAGCAGTCCTGCCGCGGATAGATGACGTCGTTCCGTTGCAAAATTCCCCCACGGGATCCACATTTCCCATTGCAATAACACCCGGGGGGATATGCGGCATCATTTCCGCCATATCTATAGCATTCCCGAAATGATATGCCGCGCAGCCTGTTGATAAAATCGAATCTATCATCCTGACAGTTCCGTTTCCGCAGTTGTGGTATATAACGATGAATTCGTCATCCTGCACCGCATCTGCAATCTCTTTCACAAACCGGGCTGAAAATTCCTCGGCCAGCGAAGGCGAAAGAAGCCCTGCCAAAGGTTCTGCCAATATCACCCCGTTTGCACCGCTCTTTTTGAATTCAAGACAATAGGCGAGGATAAATTCGGTGACTTTTTCCAGAACCTTATTCACGATTTCGGGTTCATCATAACAGGATATCATTATCTTCGAAACGCCTGTCAATCTCCCCGCCAAAGAAAACGGCCCAATTGCTCCGGCAAATACTGGTCTGTCTGATATTGCTTCAACAGCTTTTGTGACTGCGTCCAGATATATATTTGTTCGGCCTGAACCTATTTTCGGGACTTTCAAAGCATCTGCCTGACCGGCTGAGCTTATTATGTTTCCCGTAACTGCGGGAATCTCGTTGTCGGAATAACGAACCGGGGCCCCGAAGCACTCGGCTTCAACGGAAAGATCCATAAGACTGACCGACGCGGCGGAATCTGTCCTGTCGGCTATAAGCTTCATCCCCCGGGCCTGCAAAACACTGCTTAGGATCAGATCCTTGACGCTAACGCCCAAGAGCTGTACTGACGGATACGACAAAATAGGAAAAGCCTTTTTTACAGGGTTTTCTATTATTTCACATGTCCATCTTTTCATATTTCCAAGCATGTTATTCCAGCTTCTTTTTAGTCGGCTATAACGATACGGCCTTCGACCTCTTTGTTCAGATGCTGATTATTTGACCAGAATGCCTCGATTATATCCAGACATGAAGTAGCGATGATCCTGGACGGCCCGTTTTTCTCAACCTCAGCGAGCGAGACTCCAAGAAAGTCCTGCATACTCAGGAAGTGATAGTGCTGTATGCCGACCGTATATATCTTGTCTTTTTCAACATCCGAACCGTTAAACTTCAGCTCTGTCAGCCTGTCCCCGGATTTCGAATAAACCGCGTGAAGGCCTTTGGAGTATTGATAGAATTCCGCATGCTCTCCTGAAGAATTTTCGTGAAATACATGCGCAAGCATTTTGCGAAGCTGTTCCCCCGTTACCTTTATCAGATGGATGCTGTCGTCATAAGGATATGTTTCGGTGAGATCCTCGAAAGTCACCACAGGACCGAGCTGCGTTTTTCTTATGCTTCCTGATGCCATGAGCATTATATCCAATCCCAGCGACTCCTGAAGGATATCGGCAAACATGTTCCCGAGTTCAGTTTCCTGAAAGCGCGTCGGATGAAGAAGCTGTTTCTTAAAACGCGTTATAAATCTTGCATATTTAACATCTGTAACATCCTTGAATTTCTTGATCATATCCTCCAATTCCACGTCACGCGGACAATTTTTCTCATTTATCGGTACGCATTTCCATGTAAAAGAATCTACGGCATTGAGGTCGGTATCGATCTCAATGTCAAAACGACCAATTTGATCTGTTCCGGTGCCTGCCTGAGCAATAAGAATACCGTTCTCCTTGTATGGCTCATCCATCAATGTGTGAGAATGTCCGCCTATGATAAGGTCAACGCCCCAGTCCGGATCGAGAAGCTTCGCCAACTTCTTATCCTCTTCAAATCCGATATGTGAAAGAATGACGGTAAAATCTATGTCAATGCTCTTATAGCTGTTGCATATCACTCCGATTTCCCTGGCCGCTTCGCCGATGTCGATAAACGAAGATATGATCGCCTCTTTTTTTGCCTGAGCAAGAATTTCTTCAGTTATAATGCCTATAAACATTATCTTCATGCCATCTATTTCCTTGATGTAATAAGGTTTGAAAAGTCTGGCGTGATTGGTCGTAATAAACAGATTCGCATTTATGATCGGAAACTTGGCGCATTTTTCGAGGAACAGCAGATGCGCAATTCCGTAGTCGGTTTCATGGTTGCCGATCGCTACCACATCAGGCGAAATAATATTCATGATCTCTATGGTCGACAACCCTTTATACTCTGCATCGATGACCGAACCCCGAAACATGTCTCCGGCAATCACATACAGCGTGTTTTTTTCTTTTTTCCGAACCTCGCTGACATATCCCGACAGCATTGATACGCCGCCAACCAGCTTTTGATCGACATTTTCGGCCAAAAAATCGCCGTGCATGTCATTTGAATGTAAAATTGTGAGTTTTTTCAGGTTTTTCACAATAAGCCCTCCGATTAAATGTTTTATATTTATATTTATATTTATATTTTTATTTTATTTTTATCAATAAACGCCTATCAGAGACCATTTTCCGTCCATATTTATTGTGCTGATCTCGACTGTTTCGGTTGAAAAATCGTCAGGCCCTCCGAATACGACTTTGATAGCCAGATCGTATGCGCCCTTGACCCGGCTTTCTTTTATTCCTAAAGCATTCAACCCGACAGACAAATCATCGCCCTTGATTTCAGTTGCGGATGTTATTTCCCAGGAAGTTATTTTATTTCCATAAGAATAATACAAATTGTCCACAACATCTAATGTCAGATCCGTCCCTAAATTATCTTCGTAAAATTTTATAAAATCGTCTGGGATCAGCGCTTTAACAGCCTTTTCATTGTTTTTCTCAACAGCGCTGAAATAATTGTCTATCAGCTTTGTATATCCTTTTTCATCCGAGCCGCCGCCCGAAAAAATCAGAACTAAAGCCAATATTGCAATGGCCGCGACGGCAACTCCGATAAGAAGTGTTTTGCTCTTGACTTTTGCTTTTTGATACTGCACGGGAGCCGGCTGCATTGCATCAGCTCCATTATTTCCTTCTCCGATCGGCTGGCCGCATACTCCGCAAAACTTCGGCGACCCTTCCATCTGTGCTCCGCAATTCGGACAGAACATGGCATTTCCCCCTTTGAATTTTATTGTTGATATCACGCAATTATTTCATTTTCAACCTTATGTCCATTATATTCCATAAACTGTAAATGTAAAATAATATTTCGTCTTCCAGCCACAGGATTTTATTCCTTAAATACATATTGTTTCTGTAACATGAAATTGACAGGATACAGCATAAGCTCTGTAAATATTTTAGACCAGACCAGAGGAATACCCAGGGTCTGATAAAACAGCCAAATCAAGGAATAATTGAGACAAAGAAGCGCTGTTATGACAAGGTAATAACGTTTTATGCTTTCGAGCTTTTTCCCCCGGAAAACAAATTTGCGGTTTACCGAGTAATTGAATAATGTCCCCGCGATTTTTGCGATAACAACACTGATAATCAAGGACAAGTAGGTGTCTAAGCCTTTGGTGAGTTCTCTCATCAGCAGCAAAAAACAAAGGTCTATTAAAAAAGAGACAAACGAAGAGGCCATAAATTTTAGTATTATCGAATAGATCCTGATCGAGTCTAATAATACATTGAAGTGCGATGAGGCATTCGATTCGATATAAACCGTGCTTATCGGCACCTCGAATATTAGTATTCCAGCCTTTGCCGCGTACAGAAGCACATTCATCTCAAGCTCATATCTTTCGCCTTTGAGCTCCTTAAATTCCGCGATCCTTTCCGTTCCGAATCCCCGAAGTCCTGTTTGCGTATCATATACCTTTACTCCCGTTACCAGGTAAAACACGACCCTGTCGATCCCGTTGCCCACTCTGCTTCTGAGCGGGACGTTTTTGTCGAACTTTCTTTTCCCTACCACCAGCGAACCGGGATTTTTCTGCAATGCTTCACCAACATTAAGTATATCCTCCGGCAGGTGCTGGCCGTCTGCGTCCG
>JAQVNH010000054.1 GCA_028703215.1 Eubacteriales bacterium | reverse complement strand
ATATTCCGTTTTGGAAGTTATGGAGAAAAGTATCGGAAAGAAATTCGGCGATGTGCAAAATCCTCTGCTGGTTTCAGTCCGGTCAGGCGCAAAGGTTTCCATGCCGGGCATGATGGATACCATTCTTAATCTGGGTATGAATGACGTGGTCGTTGAAGGTCTTGCAAAGCTTACAAACAACGCAAGGTTTGCGTATGACAGTTACAGAAGGTTTATTCAGATGTTCGGAGATGTTGTCATGGGTCTGTCAAAACCCAGGTTTGAAAAAATCCTTCAATCTGTAAAATCCGAAAACAGCGCGGCAAACGATACGGATCTGACAGCGGATAATTTAAAGGAAGTGGTCAGGCGTTATAAGGAATTCTACAAAGAGGAATTGAAGTCTGAATTTCCCCAGGACCCGCGTGTTCAGCTGATGGAATCTGTAAAAGCGGTATTCAGTTCATGGGACAACCCCAGAGCTATCGTATACAGGAGACTGAACGATATTTCGTCTGAATGGGGCACCGCAGTAAACATCCAGGAAATGGTGTACGGAAATATGGGCGACGATTCGGGAACCGGTGTCGCATTTACCCGTAATCCGTCGACGGGCGAGAAAAAACTTTACGGAGAGTTCCTGATGAATGCTCAGGGCGAGGATGTGGTCGCGGGAATAAGGACTCCGCAGACGATCGAAAAACTCAATGAAATAAACCCGGCTCTGTATGACCGGTTTGTCGATATTGCCGAAACTCTTGAAAAGCACTACAAGGACATGCAGGACATGGAGTTCACTATCGAAAAAGGCCAATTGTTCATGCTCCAGACAAGAAACGGAAAAAGAACGGCCGCTGCTGCCGTGAAGGTTGCTGTTGATCTGGTCGCAGAGGGAATGCTCACAAAAGAAGAGGCAATAATGAAAATTGATCCGAAACAGCTGGATACTCTTCTTCATCCTAACTTTGACCCGAAGCAAATAAAAATAATTCAGCCGATTGCAAAAGGATTGCCTGCTTCGCCGGGAGCTGCGACAGGGAAGGTCTGTTTCAATGCGGAAGAAGCAGTAAACGCGGGCAAGGCGGGAGAAAAGGTGATATTGGTAAGGCTTGAAACTTCTCCGGAGGACATCGAAGGGATGCATGTCGCAGAAGGCATTCTGACAGGCAGGGGAGGAATGACTTCGCATGCTGCCGTTGTCGCCAGAGGAATGGGCAGATGCTGTATCGCAGGATGCAGTGAAGTGAAAATAAATTCTGAAGAAAAATATTTTATAAGCAAAGACGGTAAAAAGTATATGGAAGGCGACTGGATCTCTCTTGACGGGTCGACCGGGAATGTATACGGACAAAAAATTTCCACTGTAGAACCTGAAATGACGGGGGATTTTTCAACTATGATGGAATGGGCTGACTCAATAAGAAAGTTAAAAGTGAGAACCAATGCCGACACAAAAAAGGATGCCCGAAATTCTGTAAAATTCGGAGCTGAAGGTATCGGGCTCTGCAGAACCGAGCACATGTTCTTTGAACCGGACAGAATTATGGCAATGAGAGAAATGATCGTTGCGGGTACTGTCGAACAGCGGGTAAAAGCTCTGAATAAAATCCTTCCGATGCAAAGAGGCGATTTCGAGGAGATATATGCCGAGATGAAGGGAATGCCTGTTACTATCAGGCTTCTTGATCCTCCTCTACACGAATTTTTACCTCACGAGCCGGCAGATGTCAAAGCGCTTGCAGAAGTTCTTGATATGAAACCCGGTGATTTGTTGAACATCGTTGAAAATCTCAAGGAAATCAATCCGATGCTGGGTCACAGAGGATGCAGGCTGGCTGTTTCCTACCCGGAAATTGCTGAAATGCAGACCAGGGCTATTATTGAAGCGGCTATCAATGTCAACAGGAGAGGTATTGGCGTGACTCCCGAAATCATGATCCCGCTTGTCTGCGATATCAAGGAACTCAACTATGTAAAGGATATAATCGTTTCGACCGCGGATAAGATAATAAAAGGATCGGGGATCGAATTGAAATACATGGTAGGGACTATGATAGAGATACCCAGAGCCGCTCTGACAGCAGACGAGATAGCAAAGGAAGCCGAGTTCTTCTCATTCGGAACAAATGATCTTACCCAAATGACTTACGGACTAAGCCGAGACGATGCAGGCAGAATACTGGAAGATTATTACCAGAAGAAGATATTTGAGTCTGATCCGACAGCCAGACTTGACAGAACAGGAGTCGGAAAGCTCATGAAGATGGCAGTCGAGCTTGGCAAAGCGGCAAGACCCCATATCAAGCTCGGTATCTGCGGAGAACATGGCGGAGATCCTTATTCGATTGAATTCTGCCATGAAATCGGGCTGGATTATGTATCCTGTTCGCCTTTCCGCGTGCCTATAGCAAGACTGGCCGCGGCTCAGGCTGCGATAACTCACAGATAAGAACAGCGGGATATATGGGACAAATATTGTCCCGGTCACACAGGAATGGGACAAGAGAAAATTGTCCCATTTGCTGTTTAAAGACAAAAGAATTTTATCCAACTAAACAGGCAGGGGGAGTTGCAATCGTGAATATCGAAAAAGCAGCTGAAAATTTGATAAAAAGAGGATTTATGGTAAGCCGTTTTAAAAACAAAACAGAAGCAGCTGACTACCTGGTTTCCTCGATTGAAAACACTACCATTGGTATGGGCGGGAGCATGACGCTCAAGGCACTGGGGATATATGAGAGATTGATGCAAAAAAACGATGTTTATTGGCATGGTTTAAACCGGAGCCGCGAGGTAGAGATCAACGGAATCAATGCAAAAGTCTATCTGACATCAGCAAACGCCATCGCAGAGACAGGCGAGATCATCAATATTGACGGAACAGGGAATCGAGTTGCTGCCACTTTGTATAACAAGGAAAAAGTATACTTTATAGTGGGAAAGAATAAATTTGCGGATGACTTTGAATCCGCTCTTTGGAGAGCCAGAAACGTTGCCGCGCCTAAAAACGCGCAGCGGCTTGGGAAAAAAGTGCCCTGCGCAGTTAAAGGAGACAAATGCTATGATTGTGCCAGCGGTCCGGAACGGACTTGCAACGCACTGGTTGTCTTGTGGGGCAAAACACGCGGAGTCGGAGAAATTGAAGTTGTGATCATCGATGAGGAACTTGGATTCTAAAAGATAAGCGCTTAAATGGCGTATGGCAGAAAGAAAATCCTTCAAATCAATTTATTTAACTTATCTAAATACAATTCTTAGATAAATCTAAATAAAAAACCGGAATGATCATTCCGGTTTTTTTATTATTCTTAAGCATTTATTCTTGCTTTTTGTTTTTGTTGAATTCTTTTGCCAGGCTCGATTTTCTTCTTGCGGCTGTATTTTTATGCATAAGATTTTTTGCCGCAGCCTGATCAACAGCTTTATATGCCGCTTTTAATGAAGTTTCTGCATTATCGTTGCCGGCTGCAGATGCTTCCCTTGACTTTTTTATAATAGTTTTAAGTTTTGATTTGGCAGAAGCGTTGTTTGCGGTTTTGGTTTTTGTGGTCCTGACCCTTTTTATTGCAGATTTTATATTAGGCATATTGCTCACCTCCCGCTTAGTAAAATTATAATTCACGACATGAATTTAAAGCCGTTCAATTAACTTTTACATTCTAACATGAAAGACTTTGAAATGCAATAGAGCACACTTTCAAATAAGATTCGGCTGATATATAATATTAAAGGAAGAAAGCGTCAGCATATTTTTTGCCATACCGGAGCAGATAATGGGCGATATTACGGAAAAAAGAATAAATGAACTGAAAAAGATCATAAATCGTTATAGTTATCTGTATCATGTTAAAGATAAACCGGAGATCAGCGACAGCGAATATGACAAGCTGTATCGCGAGCTTGAGGATCTAGAGGAGCTGAGACCTGATCTGATAACCTCTGATTCCCCGACGAGAAGGATAGGGGAAAAACCGCTTGAAAGTTTTAATAAGGTCATACATAAGATCCCTATGCAGAGTCTCAATGATGTTTTCAGCATCGATGAGCTGATGGCATTCGACAAACGTGTCAGAAACGCGGCAGGAGATACCGATTACGTTGTTGAAACGAAGATAGACGGGCTTTCTGTTTCACTTGAATATAAAGACGGGGTGTTCGAGGCAGGATCGACGCGCGGAGACGGCATAACAGGCGAGGACATCACACAGAACTTAAGAACGATAAGATCAATCCCGCTCCTTCTTACCGAAAAAGTCCCGTATATTGAAGTAAGGGGAGAAGTCTATATACCGAAAAAGGATTTTGCAAAAATCAATATGGAACTGGAGGAAAATGGAGAAGTTCAATTTGCCAATCCGAGAAATGCCGCCGCCGGTTCTTTGCGGCAGCTTGATCCCAGGATAACCGCGTCTAGGAAGTTGGACATTCTTGTATTCAATATCCAAAGAATCGAAGGGCGAAGCTATAAAACACATTCCGAATCGCTGGAGCTTATGGATAAGCTCGGATTCAAGGTCGTGCCAGACTTTCGCGTATGCGGGGACATTGAAGCTGTCATTGAAGAAGTCAAAAGGATCGGCTCCCGAAAGCATGACTACGAATTTGAAATCGACGGGGCGGTCGTCAAGGTGAATTCAATGCAAAAAAGAGAGCAGCTTGGCAGCACTTCCAAAGCGCCGAGATGGGCAGCGGCTTTCAAATATCCTCCCGAGCAGGAATGAACAAAGATAAGAGACATTTTTGCCAATGTTGGAAGAACTGGCGTGCTTACTCCTCAGGCGGCCTTTGACGAAGTCAGATTAGCGGGTTCGAAAATAAAACGTGCAACCCTGCATAACATGGACTACATAATTGAAAAGGACATACGCATCGGCGATGAAGTTTATGTCAGAAAAGCGGGAGATATAATACCCGAGGTAGTGGAGGTAATAAAAGAAGCCAGGGACGGGAATGAAAGAAAATATATAATGCCTGACAGATGCCCGGTTTGCGGATCTCAAGTGGTTAGAGAGGAAGGCGAGTCGGCATACAGATGTACCGGTATAGACTGCCCGGCAAAGCTTTTCAGGAGCATAGTGCATTTCGCTTCTCGCGACGCAATGGACATAGACGGTCTCGGACCCGCAAATGCGGATCTGTTGCTAAAAAATCAGCTCATCTCCGGGGTGGCTGATCTGTACACGTTGCGCGAAAAAAGAGACGAATTGATAAAGCTTGAACGTATGGGCGCAAAATCAGCGGATAATCTCCTTGCCTCGATAGAAAAAACAAAGGGCAACAATATCGACAAGCTTTTGTTCGGTTTCGGCATTCGCCACATAGGCATCAGAGCGGCGCAATTATTATCTGAGAAATATCCCTCCGTTGATGACCTGTCCGCGGCTTCGATCGATGATATACAAGAAACAAATGATTTCGGTTTGGTAATGGCTACAAGCGTCAATGTGTTTTTCAGGCAGCAGCAGACTAAAAGCATGATACAAAAACTTAAAGACGCGGGTGTAAACATGAAAAGCCTGACTTTCGGCCGCAAAGAAGGCGGGAAATTTGAAGGGCTGACATTTGTGCTTACCGGTACGCTTCCTTCCTATTCAAGAAGCGCAGCGACCGGGCTGATCGTAAAAAACGGAGGCAAGGTTGCCGGAAGCGTTTCGGGCAGCACAGATTTCGTTCTTGCGGGAGCGGAAGCGGGAAGCAAGCTTGACAAAGCTGAATCATTGGGGATAAAAATCATAAATGAAAACGAATTCAAAATCATGCTGGGATAGGATCGATGTTTTTGCAGGAAATCGTGCATCCTAAAACCCAACGACCGGGCTATCGCGCGGAAATCTTTGCCCAGGTGTCGCGCAGAGTCACTGTCCTGTTAAATACCGGTCTCTCCGGGGTAGAATCCGGATCCGCGCAAAAGTATCCCAGCCTGAGAAACTGGAAAGTGGTCCCGGGAGCTGTTCCGAGAAGCGACGGTTCAAGTTTGCAGTCTTTGAGTATTTCAAGAGATTCGGGGTTTAGATTCTCAAGATAGTCTCCGTCCTCTTCTTCAGTATCGTAGGGGTTCTCTTTACTGAAAAGCTGTTCGTATAATCTTATTTCGCCCGCAGCCGCATGTTTTGCCGAAACCCAGTGAATGGTGCCTTTGACCTTGCGTCCGTCGGGAGTAGACCCTCCGCGCGTTTCGGGATCGTAGCTGCAATGGACTTCTGTGATGTTTCCGTCTATATCCTTGACAACACGTTCGCATTTTATGATATAGGCATTCTTGAGTCTTACTTCTGCGCCCGGGGATAACCTGAAATATTTTTTCGGGGGATCTTCCATAAAATCATCGCGTTCAATATAAATAACACCGGAAAAAGGCACTTTCCTTGAACCTGCATCAGGATCCTCAGGGCTGTTTTCAGAATCGAAGTCCTCTGTTTTTCCCTCGGGATAGTTGTCTATGACTAATTTGAGAGGATGAAGCACGGCCATCGCCCGAAGCGCATTTTTGTTCAGATCCTCTCTGATGCAATATTCGAGAAGCGCTATGTCGACTATACTGTGAGTTTTTGAAACGCCTATCTTATCGCAAAAGTCTCTTATAGAGGCCGGAGTATAGCCGCGTCTGCGCATTCCCGACAAAGTAGGCATCCTGGGATCGTCCCACCCCGAAACATATTTGTCGCGCACTAAAGCCAGAAGCTTTCGCTTGCTCATAACTGTATAAGATAAGTTTAGACGCGCGAATTCTATTTGCCGGGGAGGATTTTTAAAATCGAGCTCTCTTAGAAACCAGTCATAAAGAGGGCGGTGGTCTTCGAACTCAAGGGTGCAGATAGAGTGTGTGATTTGTTCGAGCGCGTCTGAAAGCGGATGGGCGAAATCATACATCGGGTAAATGAGCCATTTGTCGCCTGTCCTATGGTGTGTGCTTCTCAGTATCCTGTAAATGACGGGATCACGCATATTAAGGTTCGGTGACGCCATATCGATTTTTGCACGGAGAACGCGT
>JAQVNH010000053.1 GCA_028703215.1 Eubacteriales bacterium | reverse complement strand
AGCCTGAAATAGAGGAGAAATCGAAACTGTGGACGCGGAAATAAAAGGCAATCTTTAAAGGTTCGGAAGCACATGTGCCGGACCTTTTTTATGTTAAAATAAAGCTGTAAGAAAAAATATCGGCAATATAAACAAATGCTGACGGAGAAAGAAATGGCGGACAAGGATACTATTGCGGCAATATCAACTCCTTACGGAACGGGAGCGATAGCTGTTGTAAGGATGAGCGGGCAATCGTCATTCGACATTGCGGCAAAAATATTCAGGGGAGCGGGTAGTTTTCAAGGCATCCCTGATCATAAAGCTGCCTGCGGCACGATCGTGGAACCGGAAACAGGAGAAATCATTGACGAGGTAGTGCTGCTGAAAATGGGCGCTCCCAACACATTTACCGCGGAAGACATCGTGGAGATAGATTGCCACGGGGGGCTTGTCGTTCAAGGAAGGATCCTGGCATTGCTGCTGAAAATGGGCGCAAGGCCAGCGGAAGCGGGCGAGTTTACAAAAAGGGCTTTTCTGAACGGGAGAATAGACCTTGCTCAAGCGGAAGCCGTTATAGATCTGATCAATTCAAAAACCGAGCTTGGTTCAAAAACCGCCGTAAAACAGCTGGAAGGAAAGCTGTCGAGGATCTTGAACGAAGTCCGAAGCAAGCTGATAGAACTGCTTGCGAGAATAGAAGTAACCGTTGATTATCCCGAGCATGACCTTGAAGCCGCGACAGGCGAAACAGTCTCCTTCGAAATCAAGGGCATCAATGCGCTGCTTGATAAGCTCCTTAAGCAGTTTGAGAGAGGGAGGATACTGAGAGAGGGTATAAACGTTGTTATTGCAGGGCGCCCGAACGTCGGCAAGTCGTCGCTTCTAAACTATCTTACAGGCAAAGACAAAGCGCTTGTCACTGACATACCCGGCACCACCCGTGATATAATCGACGAATATATCAGCATCAAGGGCATGCCGGTAAGGATCGTAGATACCGCCGGGATAAGGGAGACGGCGGATGTCATCGAAAAGCTCGGAGTGGAGAAAACGATGACCGAAATGGAAGATGCCGACCTGATAATCCTTATGCTTGAAGCCGAAGTAAAGCCAAATGCGGATGAAATCAAACTTATCAGCGACCTCTCCGGACGCAGGCATATAATCGTAATAAACAAGATCGACAACGCCGCTGACATCGGAGAGGCGGGGCTCTCGACAAGGTCTTTGATCCCGGAGGGAAGAACGGTAGTCGAAACATCCCTGACGCAAGACAAAGGAATAGACATGCTGGAAAATAAAATTGCCGAATTATTTATGGCGGGGAACCTTGAGAACGATCCGGACGTGTTGCTGACAAACATCAGACATAAAATGCTCGCGGAAAAGGCAAGAGCAAGTCTTGAGCATGCGATGGAAGCCTATAATGAAGGTATGCCTCTTGACATCATGACAATGGACATCAGAGACGCCGCGCAGTTCATTGGGGAAATAACCGGCGAAAGCGTCAGCGAAGCTGTGATCAACGAGATCTTCACCCGCTTCTGTGTTGGAAAATGAAAAAAACCAGGGGGACAGGTTTAGTGGCTTTTTTGAAATCAGCTCAGTCCCTGGAGAACAAAAACATAAACCTTAAGAGAAAGTAACTAAAAACAATGGTTCGGCAACTAAAATAAACAAAAGGCAGCATAAGGTTATGGAATATCAGGCGGGAAAATATGATGTGGCAGTTGTAGGCGCAGGCCATGCGGGGTGTGAGGCGGCCCTTGCTTCAGCTCGGCTGGGATGCAGGACTATCATCTTTGCGATAAACCTGGACAGCATCGCCAATATGCCGTGCAATCCGAATATCGGCGGAACTGCAAAAGGGCATCTTGTAAGGGAAATAGATGCGCTCGGCGGCGAAATGGGCAAAATCGCGGACATTACGCTTATTCAATCGAAAATACTAAACAGATCAAAAGGACCTGCCGTTTATTCGCTGAGGGCTCAGATAGACAGACGCGAATACCAGAGGCAGATGAAATATGCGCTTGAAAAACAGCCCAATCTCGATATCAAACAAGCCGAAGTAGTTGAGCTGCTTTTTAAAGACGGAAAAGTGAAAGGCCTGAAAACACATACCGATGCGGTATATGAATGCAAAACCGCTATCCTGGCGACCGGAACGTTTTTAAAAGGAAAAATAATAATCGGCGACACAAGCTACAGCGGTGGCCCTGACGGGCTTTTTCCCGCGAATAAGCTTTCGGACAGTTTGAGCAGTCAGGGGATCTCGCTTCTTCGATTTAAAACAGGAACTCCTCCCAGGCTGAACAACCGCAGCATAGATTTCAGCAAACTTGAGGAACAGCCGGGAGACCCGGTCATTACGCCGTTTTCATTTGAGACAAAGTCTATTGAAAAAGAGCAGATCTCCTGCTGGATGACATATACCAACGAAAAAACGCATGAAGTCATACGGAAAAACCTGCACAGGTCTCCTCTATTCAGCGGTACGATTGAAGGCGTCGGGCCGAGATACTGCCCGTCGGTTGAGGATAAAGTAGTTCGTTTTGCCGACCGGGAAAGGCATCAGGTATTTGTCGAGCCGATCGGAACGCTGACTCACGAGGTGTATCTTGACGGAATGTCCAGCAGTTTGCCCGAGGATGTTCAGGTGGAAATGGTCCATACCTTGCCCGGCCTTGAAAACGCGGTCGCAATGAGAAGCGCTTATGCGATTGAATACGATTGCATCGACCCGCTCCAATTGAAGCGTTCTCTTGAGCTGAAATCGGTTGGCGGACTTTTTTCGGCAGGACAGATAAACGGAAGCTCAGGATATGAAGAAGCCGCCGCTCAGGGAATAATCGCAGGAATAAATGCGGCAAGGCTAACAAAGAAATTGCCGCCCCTGATCATCGACCGCTCACAGGCATATATAGGGGTATTGATTGATGATCTGACGACAAAAGGAGTTACAGAGCCATATCGCATGATGACTTCGCGTGCCGAGTACAGGCTTCATCTAAGGCAGGATAACGCCGACATGAGGCTTACGCAAATCGGGTACGAGGTCGGTCTGATATCGAAAGAACGGTTTGAAAAATTTCTTGGAAAGAAAAAACAGGTGGACAACGAAGTACGCAGGCTAAAAAGCAAATCTCTGGCGCCTACGCCTGAAGTCAATGCATTTCTTGAAAAGATGAACAGCGCGCCGATCACGACCGGGGT
Source organism: Eubacteriales bacterium (assembly GCA_028703215.1). GTDB lineage: Bacteria > Bacillota > Clostridia > Acetivibrionales > STF1-152 > STF1-152. The sequence continues at coordinate 3,804 of JAQVNH010000053.1, read as the reverse complement.
CAAGCTCAGCGCTTTGCTTAAACGATCGGGAATAAGCTATGACAGTCTTAAAGAAATCGACCCGGAAAGGCCTGAGCTCGGTTTTTTTGTACGCGAGCAGGTTGAGATAAGGATCCGTTATGAAGGATACATTGAAATACAGAACCGGCAGATAGAGCAATTCAAAAATCTGGAGAAAAAGCAGATTCCGGGAGATATTAAGTATAAAGAAATAAAAGGTCTGAGGATAGAGGCAAGGCAAAAACTCGACAAAATAAGGCCGGATTCGATAGGGCAGGCTTCCAGAATTTCCGGAGTAAATCCTTCTGACATATCGGTTTTGCTGATTTATCTTGAGATGGCATACGGGAGGAAAGAAAAATGACTCGAACTGAACTGTCGAAATTACTGGCTGAAGGCGCGCTGCAATTCGGCGTAACCCTCGATGATGATATGCTGGAGAAGTTTATTGCGTATAAAGATCTTCTCCTCGAGTGGAATGAGAAAATCAACCTGACCGCTATAACCGACGAGAAAGAGATAATCATAAAGCATTTTCTTGATTCGCTGAGCATAGTTCCATATATGCCGAAATCATCGGCAAGCTTTGCCGATATTGGCACCGGAGCAGGTTTCCCTGGCATTCCGGTCAAAATCGCGGGTAAATGCGGCAAGCTCCTTCTTGTTGACTCGCTGGGGAAAAGAGTGCAGTTTCTTAACCATACTGTTGCAAGATTATCGCTATGCAATACCGAGGTTATTCACTCAAGAGCCGAGGATGCGGGTAGGTACAGCGTTTTGAGGGAAAAATTCGACTGCGCTGCCGCAAGAGCCGTTGCCGGTTTGGATGTTCTGCTGGAATACTGCCTGCCGCTCATCAAGCCGGGCGGAATTTTTATAGCTATGAAGGGACCCGAAGCAGGACCTGAATGCGATAATGCTGCGGGAGCGCTGGAAATACTTGGCGGAGAGATCATGGAAATATCTGAAATAACTCTTCCGCAAAGCGATTTTAAAAGAACTTTGGTCATTGTCAAAAAGAACGGACGGGTCCCGGAACAATATCCGCGAAAAGCCGGAAAACCATCAAAACGCCCTTTGAAATAATTGGACAGAACACGTAAAGTTTTATACAATGATGCAGGAAATTGAAAAAATATATTAAATATTACCGGTATCGATATATCGATAATGAGTAAACGATGACGGAGAAAAACAAATGACAGAATCAGAAAACAGGGCTTTGCACCTTATACCTGTAAACATTGAGACCGAAATGAAGAAGTCCTTTATTGACTATGCGATGAGCGTTATAGCCGACAGAGCTCTCCCGGACGTCAGAGACGGACTTAAACCGGTGCACAGGCGCATCCTGTATGCAATGTACCTGCTGGGATTTACTCCCGACAAGGCACACAGAAAATGCGCAACGACAGTCGGAGAGGTTTTGGGTAAATTCCATCCGCACGGCGACGTGGCGGTATACGATTCCCTTGTACGCCTTGCACAGGATTTTTCAATGAGATACATGCTAGTTGACGGACACGGCAATTTCGGGTCGATCGACGGGGACTCGCCCGCGGCGATGAGGTATACCGAAGCAAGGCTTCAGAAAATTTCAATGGAAATGCTCGGTGATATCCGGAAGGACACCGTTGATTTTAAATCCAATTACGACGATCATGAGATGGAACCCGTCGTTCTTCCCTCAAAAATACCGAATCTGCTGGTCAACGGCTCTTCGGGGATCGCTGTCGGAATGGCGACAAATATTCCGCCTCATAATCTGGGCGAAGTGATCGACGGCATTTGCGCGGTCATCGACGATCCTGAAATAACATTCGAAAAGCTGACAGAGTACATAAAGGGACCGGATTTCCCGACATACGGCATTATCCTGGGCAAACAGGGGATCAAAGACGCCTATGAAACCGGCAAAGGCAGGATCGTAGTTCGTGCAAGAACTATGATCGAGCAGGTCAGCGAAACAAGACAAAGGATCATCGTGACCGAATTGCCTTATCAGGTAAACAAAGCGCGTTTGATCGAACGGATAGCGGAGCTGGTCAAAGACAAGAGGCTGGAAGGCATTTCTGACATAAACGACGAATCCGACAGGAATGACCGGGTCAGAATAGTGATAGACCTGAAAAGAGACCAGAATGCAGGCGTCATTCTCAATCAGCTCTACAAACACACACCGATGCAGGAGGCATTCAACGCCAATACATTGTCGCTTGTCCCGCTTGCGGGGGGCAAGTACGAGCCGCGCCTGCTTAACCTCAGGCAGATGCTCGACTACTATATAGCGCATCAGGAAGAAGTCATAACAAGGCGCACCAAGTTTGAGCTCGACAAGGCTGAGGCAAGGGCGCACATTCTGGAGGGACTCAAGATCGCGATCGACAACCTCGACGAGGTCATCAGGATTATCCGTGCTTCCCAGAATGAGCCGGCAGCGAAAGAAAATCTGATTCAGAGATTCGAATTCAGTGAAAAACAGGCGCAGGCCATTGTTGAAATGCGACTCGGCAAACTTACGGGTCTTGAAAGACAGAAACTTGAAGATGAAATTAACGAACTTATCGAAAAAATCAAGTATTATAAATCTTTGCTGGCAGATGAAAATATGGTCCGGGGCTTAATAAAAGATGAACTTACGGACATAAAACAAAGATATGGCGACGAGAGAAGAACGCAGATCGAGCCCGATGAGGAAGAAGACATCGAAACGGAGGATCTGATCCAGGAAGAGGAATGCGCGATAACGCTGACTCATTTTGGCTATGTAAAACGACAGCCGTCGGACACCTATAAGACCCAGCACAGAGGCGGAAAGGGAATCATAGGTCTGAGCACCAGGGAAGAGGACTTTGTTTCGGATCTGTTTATAACCTCCAACCATGCCCATTTGCTCTTCTTTACAAACAGGGGAAGAGTTTACCGTCTGAAGGCCTACCAGATCCCGACATCCGGACGCACCGCCAAAGGTACTGCGATAGTCAATTTGCTTATGCTGGACCCTGAAGAAAAAGTCACAACGGTTATACCGGTGTCTGAATTCCGCGAGGATATGTACCTGATGATGGCTACAATGCGCGGATTTGTCAAGAAAACCGATCTGATGCAGTACAGCAATATCCGAAAGGGCGGACTTGTTGCAGTAAGACTCAGAGAAGATGACGAGCTTATTTCAGTCAGACTTACAGACGGCACTAAATCAATAATGCTTGTGACAAATAACGGGATCGCGATACGCTTCAAGGAAAAAAATGTCCGTCCGATCGGAAGGGACACTCAGGGCGTTATCGGAATCAGGCTCGATAAAGAGGACAAAGTTATAAGCATGGTGCCATGTGAAGAAAACACCACTTTGCTTGCGGTAACCGAAAATGGTTTCGGCAAAAGAACCGAGCTGGATGAATACAAGATCCAGTCCAGGGGCGGGAAGGGAATCCTCACGTACAGGATAACCGAGAAGACCGGCCTGATCGCCGGCGCAAAGTCAGTAAAAGACGAAGATGAAATAATGCTGATAAGCTCTGACGGCACGATCATAAGGATGAATGTAAGCGAGATCAGCATCCTGGGAAGAACGACTCAGGGAGTAACGCTTATGAGGATGGACGACGGCATCAAGGTCGTCGGCGTCGGTCTTATCCAACCCGAAGCCGACAATGATAATATAGAAGAATAGGATAAAAAGACCGGGGGGACAGGTTTAGTGGCTCTCGTGAGGAGAGCCACTAAACCTGTCCCCCCGGTCTTTTTGCGATCCCCGAAAAAGGTATAAAAAACAGTTGACAAAGGGCAGCGGGGGTGATA
>JAQVNH010000052.1 GCA_028703215.1 Eubacteriales bacterium | reverse complement strand
ATAATCTGTCTTGAGATCTATATAAGGTGTGAGCAGGATCTGTTTGATCAAATCCCAAATCACCCTTGTCATTTCGTCTCCGTCGATTTCAACCAGCGGGACTGTCATTCTGATTTTTTCTGTCATGGACTTCTCCTTCAAATTTGATCCGATTTGGACTGCCTGAGTTTCTCCCAAAATTTATTTCAGCTTTTTCAGCACTTCAGTCAGAAGCCTCCAGGTCCTTTCGGCGGAATCCAGATCCAGCTTCTCGTTTATAGTATGAACGCCCTTCATGTCGGGTCCGACAGATATCATGTCCAGCCCTTCGATCTTCTTGCCGAGTATCCCGCATTCAAGACCCGCGTGCGTTGCTTTGACGATCGCCTTCTTGCCGAAGAGTTCTTTGTACGTTTCGGCAAATATCTGTCTGATCTTTGAATCCGACGCAAATTCCCATTCCGGATAGTCATGCTCATTGAGCGTTATTGCCCCGCAAAGAGCGGCAACTGTTTCGATCCTTCTTATTATATCCTTCTTTAAGCTATTTACAGAGCTTCTCGGACATGAGACCAGGTGAATTTCTTTTTCTATAGTATGAACAACTCCCAGATTATTGGAGCTTTGTACCAAGCCCTCAACTTCCCTGCTCATCGTCTGCACTCCGTCCGGAATAAGCAGCATTATATCCGTGATCCTCTGCTGGGAAGTCTTATCCAGCACGGCCAAAATGTCCTGAGCTTTTTCAACAGTTATTTTCAGGTCCGGATCGGATATTTTGTATTCGTTTTTAAATATCTTTTCCATATAGGCTATGCCGCTTTTCAACTCGGTTGGATCTTCGGGGTAAAGGATCGCCTCGGTTTCCGTCGGTATTGCATTCAATTTACTGCCGCCGTTTATTTTTCCGATGGAATACTCGCTCTGCATGATAAGCTCATGTAAAAGTCTTCCCATAAGTTTTATGGAATTGGCTCTCTGCCTTTTTATCTCGATTCCCGAATGGCCTCCCAACAAACCCGATATTAAGACCTTATACGCCTGTTTTCTTTTTTCAACATGCAATCTGACAATGGGAAGCACGACTGTGGTATTTATTCCGCCCGCACAGCCTGCCGTCAACTCCCCTTCTTTTTCAGAGTCAAGGTTTATCAGAGTCTTGCCTTTTATGTTTTTGAAATCAAGCGCTGCCGCGCCTATCATTCCGGTTTCCTCTCCGGTTGTGAAAAGTGCTTCTATCGGGGGATGCAAGATATCATTCGAGTCAAGCAGCGCCATGATATATGCCGCCGCTATCCCGTTATCTGCTCCGAGGCTTGTGCCTTCCGCATATAGCCATTTTCCGCTTCTTTTTGCTGTGATGCACTGCTTTGTAAAATCTATTTCCTTATCCGGAGCGCAAACGCAGACCATATCCAAATGGCCCTGCAAAATGACCGGCTCAGATTCTTCATAGCCCAGACTCCCTTTTTTTCTGATCAGCACATTCAGGTATTCATCCCGCGATACCTCTAATCCTCTGCTTTCGGCAAATTCGACTAAAAAATCGCTTATGCCCTTTTCATTTCCCGAACCCCTTGGGATCCGGGATATTTCTTCAAAATAACCCATCACTTTTTCCCATTGGCTATCCATGCTTACACCCCTGTTATATCAAAATCATAATTTCGCAAAATCATACTCTGAAATTTTTGTGTAGACGCGCTTATTTCCTTTCTGCTCGCTTTTGAAAAGATACAGCTTGTCTATTGTTTCCCCGAACTGTTTTATTCCATATTCGATTTGCTTGGTCTTGTCAAAATCCTTTTTGAACATTACGTCCTGCCCTATAGTTATGTGAGGAGCGAACTCTCGTTTGTCGCACGGGAACCCGATTTCGCAAAGTTTTCCGCTGACCGCTTTTTGCAGCAAATCCAATTTTTCTGTATCTCCTCCGAGCCCGAGCCATAACACCCTGACATTGTCCCGGCTTTCGAACATTCCCGCCTTGTCGGGATAAAGGTAAAACGGCTTGCAATGCCCGCATGTTCCGGTCATTTTCTCATCTATCGCAGCTTTTTGCTCATCAGTTATCTCATTTAAAAATTTCAAGGTGAGATGGAAATTCCCGGGATATTTCCATCTTCCCTGTTTCGCGTGAGTTCTGTAGAACTGCTGGATCCTGAACATCTCCGCTTTTATATCCCTGTTAAAATCGATCCCTATAAACGCTCTCAATCGTTCCTCCGCCCACAACTGTCCGGTCCTCGTAAAATACTGCTGCCTGCCCCGGCGTAACTGCCTTCTGAGGTTCTTTGAAGATGACCTCGGCCTCGTCGGTCCCTATAGGATTTAAAAGTGCCGGAACCTCCCTGGCATTGTACCTTATCTTTACACTCACTTCCATCGGAGAGTCCAATTTGTCATAAGGTATAAAATTCAAATCACCGGCAATCAGTCCTGGCGAATACATCAGTCTTTCTTCCGCAAGCACTATCTTATTGGCTGCCGCGTCGATTTCCTTGACAAACATCGGCTTTCCGAAACTTATTCCAAGTCCCTTTCTTTGCCCGACTGTGTAATGGGCTATCCCCAAATGTCTTCCCAGGATCTTGCCTTCGGTATCGGTAAAAAAACCCTCCTTCGGAGCCGCTTCGGAGTGTTGAGATATGTACTCCCGATATCCCCCGTCCTTAATAAAGCAAATCTCCTGACTGTCAGGCCTGTCGGCCTCTTCAAGCCCCAAACTCCTTGCTATTTCCCTCACATGAGCCTTTTCGCGGGAGCCGAGAGGCATGAGCGTTCTGCCGAGCTGCTGCTGTGTCAGTTTATATAATGCGTAAGTCTGATCCTTATCCGAATGCAGTGATTTTTTAAGCAGGTACCTTCCTGTATTTTCATTCTTCTCAACTATCGCGTAGTGTCCTGTTGCTATATAGTCGATCCCCATCGAACCTGCCTTTTCAAGCAAAGCGGCAAACTTCACATACCTGTTGCAGACTATGCATGGATTTGGAGTTCTGCCTTTCAAATACTCGTCGATGAAATAATTTACTACCTTTTCTCTGAAAATATCTCTGAAGTCAAAAACATAATGCCTTATGCCGAGCTTCTCTGAGGTTTTTATCGCGTCTTCGACTTCAACCACAGGACAGAGCGCGTCTTCCCGGTTTCCGTTTTCTCCTTCTTCCGGCCGGACTCGCAGAGTGGCTCCTATCACTTCGTATCCCTGTTCTTTAAGCAGCGCTGCGGCAACAGAACTGTCGACTCCGCCGCTCATGCCTACTAAAACCTTCTGCTTCGACATCAAGCCTCCGAAAGCCAAATTTTAGATTTTATTTAAAATTTATACTTCGCTTATGATTTTATAATAGAATTTTACCATAGTTGTGTCAATGAAACATGCCCCTGAATTAAATAATTCCCGTCCTCAAGTGTCCGGGAACTCTTCTTTCTTGAGAAGAGATCTCCAGTTTTTGTCTGCCGCCTCCTGAATCGTTTTTATCTGAGATTCATTTAAATACCTGTATCTTCCCTGTAATTTCAGGTAATCGGAAACCGGCTTCTTCCGCGCGATTTTTTTGTTTATTATATATTTTTCACCGTTTTCGACCTCATACAAAGGAAATATATTTGTTTCAACGGCATATCTGGCGATCTTCACGGAATCCGAGGGGTCGCTCAGCCAGCCTGACGGGCAAGGCGAAAGAATATGGAAGAATTTCATACCCTTGATTCCCATGCCTTTCCTTACCTTCCTTATAAAATCCTCAGGTTCTGAAATAGACAGTGTAGCCATGTATGGTATCTTGTGCGCCGCCATTATCGCGTCGATATCCTTTTTAAATTCATTCTTGGTACTGTCTTTCGGCGTCGTCATCGTCCATGCTCCGTAAGGAGTTGCAGAGCTCCTTTGCCTTCCCGTATTCATATACGCTTCATTGTCATAACAGAAATAAAATATGTCTTCATTCCTCTCCGCTGCCGCGCTGAGCGACTGGAGTCCGATGTCAAATGTGCCTCCGTCTCCTGCCCATGCCACAACATTGATTTCGCGCTTCCCCTGCATTTCAAGCCCGGCTTTTATCCCCGCAGCCGTGGACGCGGCGCAGGCAAAAGCTGACGCAAAAACAGGCACTTCCAGGGCTGAATACGGAAAAGGCCCGATCGCGACGACCCAGCAGCAGGCCGGTATGACTATCATTGTATTTTTCCCGAGCGCTTTAAGCGCATAGCGCATGGCAAGCATCGCGCCGCATCCCTGACAGCCAGTGTGACCCTTTGTCATAAGTTCTTCCCGAGGGATAGTCATTTTCATAGTTTTACGTCTCCCCACACAGGTATTGGCTGATCATGAATATCGTTTTCATTATCTGCAAATTTCGCTTCATTTATATGTTTCAAATAAATCGTAACAATATTTTCCGTCTTGACTTATCTTCCGCCGAGTCCCAGGACAACTCCCGATATTGCAGGCATATTTCCCTTTCCGCCTGCAGCGGCGAGCACCTCCTGGCAAAATATGCCCTGAGCTCCGAAGGAGATGTTCCTGTCGAGTACGAGCGCCCGTTTCTTCCCTGAAAGAGCCCTAATGATGTCTTCACTGGGGAAAGGCCTGAAATATCTTATTCTGAGTGCTCCTGTCTTTGAACCTTTTTTTCTTAGCTCATCCACCGCCACCGAGGCAGTTTCAAACATTGTTGAGGTCGCAATGATTACCTCATCCGCATCACTCATTTTATATTCTTCTGTCAAAGCATATTCTCTGTTGAATATGCTTTTAAATTCCGCGCAGGTTTCGGTTATGACCTTTTTTGCATCCTGCATTGATTCTTGAATTTTATATTGAAATTCCGTGTACGTGTCCTGTGCGACAAGAGTACCGAATGCGCAGGGGTCATCCACGTCCATGATCCTGCCTCTCCGGAGTCCCGGAAGAAAATCTCTGACCTTTTCTGCATCAGGTATATCCACGGGTTCCTCAGTATGCGAAGTAAAAAAGGCATCATAATTTATCATAGTCGGAAGCAATACTTTCTCGCTTATTTTGTACGCCATCAATATAGAATCAAACACTTCCTGGGCGCTTTTACAGTATATCTGCATCCATCCCGTGTCCCTTTGCGAAAGGCTGTCGTTCTGGTCAGCCCATACGTTCCATCCCGGAGCCATCGCCCGGTTGACATTTGTCATCACCACGGGAAGTCTTGCCCGGGAGGCCCAATGCAGCAGCTCATGCATGTAGGCGAGCCCCTGCGAGGAAGTTGCCGTGAATACCCTTGCTCCCGTCGAGGATGCGCCAATGCAGGCAGCCATTGCGGAATGCTCGGATTCAACATTTATGTACCGGGCTTTGAGTTCCCCTGCTGCGCACATTTCGGACAACTTTTCGACTATCTGAGTCTGAGGTGTTATCGGATATGCCGCTATGACTTGAACTCCAGCATATTTGACAGCATATGAAGCTGCATAGTTTCCCGTCATCAATTGTCTCATTTTTCTTCCACCGTTCTTTTATTTTTCTTCCGCAGTCATTTTGATCGCTTTTCCGGGACACTCCGCCGCGCATATCCCGCACCCCTTGCAATAGTCATAGTCAATGGCAGGCCTGCCGTCAATTATGTCTATAGCCGTTTCGGGACAAAATTTCCAGCATATCATGCACTTGGAGCAGCTGTTAATATCGATGACCGGTTTGATATTTCTCCAGGCGCATGTTTTATTAAAGACCATGCTGCCCTTTGTGAATGGCGATATCGGGAGGTCTCCGGCTCCGCCGAATATTATCTTTCCTGTCATTTATCTGAACCCTTTTTGAACCTTCCTGTAATTTTGTGGTAACGGATTGCACAGCAATATATTATGACATTCGCGCTTTCGCACGCGCTTTCGCATTGATTTATAGTTTTGCTTTGCAGTTTCAAACGACCGCTTTTTGTTTTATCGCGCCGAATTTGATTTTATAGAAAGCTTCCCTTGCGGCAGCCTCGTTTTTGTCAGGTCTGGCCGGAACCGAAGAATGTATCGCAGCGGCGATCGATTCGACCGGGAGATCTCCGAGCAGCCCTGCAAAGGCTCCCGTCATAGCCGCATTTATTATAGGTGCCGTCTCCGTCCCCAACCCGTTGGCAAGAGATATTCCGTCGGCATCGATGGTCGCGACCCTGCAATTTGCGTCAAAATGAAAGCATTCCGGCCTTTTTTTGCTGTTTATCAATATCCAGCCGTTATTTTTTATTCCTTTTGCTATATCTACGGAATTGAGAAGCGACTCGTCAAATAAAATTATATTATCCGGTTCGCTGATGCTGTAATTGCATCTAATCTTGTCTTCCGACACTCTTAAAAAAGCCTGGACGGGAGATCCCCTTCTTTCGACCCCGAACTCCGGGAAGAATTGCACGCTTTTATTTTCAATGAAGTATGCCTTGCCAAGGATGGCTGATCCCACTACCACTCCCTGTCCGCCCCTTCCGTGAACTCTGAGTTCCAACATTTATGCCACCTCCAAAACGTATATCCGTCATTGTTTATTATCTGATATTATTATCAGGTCATAAACATTATACCGCAATGCTCCCGTAATTTCAACATTATTTAAAATAAAAAACAGAGTCGTAAATTCCCAAAGTAAATTCCACAGTGGACGAGAGAAAAATATGTACGCCTGCCATGACAGACACAGAAGATTCGGCCGGCGAAACAGCATAGGATCAGGCATTGTAAATAATATTGATATATATTAAGATACATTGGTAATTTAGTATTTGCTGAAATCTATCGTTAAAATGGATGGCGCGGTGAAAAAATCCTCTTCGTATCGCAACAAAACTTGGACGGCAACAGCCTTGATAATAACGATCTGTTTATTGTCATCCTGCTCGGATTTGAAAAAAGCAGACTCCGGTAATATAACGACAAGCTCTTCCTCTGCTTTTCAGGATGACGCGGCAAGTCCCGGGACGTGTCCGCAAACAGACACAGCTTCCGAAGGGCAGACAAGCGCGGCTCACCCGGTTCAGACGAGTGTGCCTGACACGCATCACGCCGGAGATTTTGAGCGGTTCGATAATGATCTTGACATCCTCTTTATTGGAAACAGCCTGACCGATGGCATTATACCTTCAAAATTCCTTGCCCTG
>JAQVNH010000051.1 GCA_028703215.1 Eubacteriales bacterium | reverse complement strand
TAGGATATGACGAGGGAGGGCAGCTTACAGACAAAGTCAGACGAAAACCGTACTCGGTGATCTTGTTTGACGAGATCGAAAAGGCGCATCCGGATGTTTTCAATATTCTGCTCCAGATACTCGAAGACGGCAGACTAACCGACTCGCACGGCAAAGTAGTGGATTTCCGCAACGCCATTATAATAATTACATCAAACGTGGGAGCAAGGCTGATCACCGAACCCAAAAAAATGGGATTCAGCGCGGATGAGGGCGTAAAGCAAAGCTATGAGGACATGAAGAAAAATATTATCGGAGAACTAAAAAAAGAGTTTCGTCCCGAGCTGTTAAACAGGATCGATGAACTGATAGTATTCCATCCGCTGACAGAGGAACATCTCGGAAAGATCGTCACTATGATGCTTGAAGTTCTCTCGAAGAGACTCAAAGACAATAATATCACGCTTGAAATAAGCGAAGAAGCGAAGCTGTTTCTCGCGAAAAAAGGCTATGACAGTCTGTTTGGAGCAAGACCTCTCAGGCGCGTCATACAAAGTATGCTGGAAGACAAAATGGCGGAGGAAATGCTCGAGCACAGAGTGAAGGAAGGAGATAGAGTCTCAGTAACACTTAAAGATGGCGAATTGGATTTAAAATCGGCATCAACAGAGGCAGCCAAGCCAAAAGCGGTGTCGCCGCGGCAAAAAAAGAAGGATGACAAAGGCGCGGAGAAAAAAGGGCAGTAATTTCAAAGGAGACCGGGAATGGCAAAAACATACTTCAACAGCGCAATGACAGGAAATTCCGGAATGCTTTGCTGTTTGTCGGACAGAGGAGAGCTGGTCAGGATGTTCTGGCCGTACATAGATCATCTCCAGCGAACGGGGTCTTTTGGCGCCGGGCTTTTTTTGAAAGGCGAAGATCCCGATACGAGATGGTTCCATAGCGATTTCGGCGGATACAGACAGAGATATTCAGAGGATACAAATATTGTGAGGACTACCTATTCGGGTTTTGGACTGGATATCGCTCAGACGGACTTCGTATTGCCTGACAGGGATGTGCTTGTGCGGAGGTTTGACATAACTGCTTGTGAGAATTGTAAAAAAGATATGGAGATGCTCGTCTACAGTTCCGCTGCTGGCGTCGATCCGGGTCCGCACGGCATGCTTTTTGATTTCGATGCGGACGCGATCGCGAACTACCGCCATAGTTCCTTTATATATATCGGGGCCGACACGGAAATCAGAAATTTCCAGATAGGAAACAATGCTCAAAAGTGTTCCGCGTCCAATAATTTCGGCGGAACGGACGATATCGGGATGATGGATGACGGTGCTGTCAGTTTTTCGCTTGGGGATCTACAGCCCGGTCAAACAACCGGGGCAACCCTATACATTTGTGCCGCCGAGACACAAAATGAGTCAAGAATGCTGCTTAGGAATGTAAGATCACAAGGGTTTGAAGAGCTGTCTGAACACACTCGGGATTATTGGGTGAAAAAACTTGCCGGAGCAAACAATTTCAGTTTCTCGGATACAAGGATACAAGCCCTTTACAAACGAAGCATTCTTCTGTTTCATTTAATGGCGGATAAAAATACCGGCGGTCTGCTCGCTTCGGCAGAAATCGACGAGTATCATGAAAAATGCGGAGGCTATGGATTTTGCTGGGGCAGAGATGCTGCGTTTATAACTCCGGCGCTTGATTTATGCGGGCTTGATGAAAAGTCGGAAATGTTTTACCGATGGGCCGCTAAGATCCAGGACGAGCAAGGATTCTGGCATCAAAGATATTGTATCGACGGGAGTCTTGCCCCATCGTGGGGATTGCAGATAGACGAGACCGGTTCGATAGTATGGGGTGTGTTGCAGCATTACCTGAATACTAAAGATTTGAAGTTTTTGTCGGAAATGTGGATATGTGTTGAAAAAGCGCTGGGATTTCTGCTTAAATTCATAGATCCGGAAAACGGACTGCCAAAGCATAGCTTTGATCTATGGGAAGAAAGATTCGGGATCCATGTGTATTCCGCTGCGGCAGTATACGGCGGACTGAAGGCCGGAGCTGAAATCGCCGCGATACTGGGCAAATCCGGAAACCTGGCTGATACATGCAAAGAAGCGGCCGGCCAAATCAAAGAAGCGCTGGTTTCAATGATGTGGAATAAAGAACAAAAGCGGTTCCTGCGGAGTATAAAAACGAAACTTAATCCTTGGGGTCCAGAGCCATCTGAAAGAAAAACCATGATCCAAGACAAACCCAAAGGCAACTGCTTCAAAGAAGTGACCCTTGAAGACCCCACTGTAGATGCAAGTCTGATAGGCCTTAGCGTTCCTTTTGAGTTGATGGACGCAGGTGATGAAAAAATGCGCGGCACCGTGGAGCAGATCGAAAGTAATTTATCTTTTTCCAAAGGCGGTCTCGGAAGGTATGAAAATGACGGATATATCGGCGGAAATCCATGGATAATAACAACTTTATGGGCTTCGATCTATCATATCGAAACAAAGGAATATGATAAAGCGCTTAGGTATTTCAGCTGGGTGCTTGATAAAACCACCGAAACGGGACTCCTTCCGGAACAGGTCGGGAAGGAAAGCGGAAAGCCCGCATGGGTTTATGGACTGACATGGTCTCACTCGATGTTTATACTTGCCCTGTTTAAATTAATGGAAGCCGGTCTCATAGATTTTATAAAAAAACCTTGATGCATGCCTCTAATGGCGGAAGGGCGGTAGCTTCAGATGAAAGATGAAATAAAATTCGTATGCCAGGAATGCGGTTATGAGACTTCAAAATGGCTTGGAAAATGTCCTTCGTGCGCGCAATGGAACACTTTCGTGGAGGAAGTGCAGAAGCGCTCCCCGGGAAAATCTCGTCATGCAAAAGCCGCCGTTGAAGCGGTTGAACTTGACGGGGTCAAGTCAGGCGCAGAGCAGCGGTTTGTCACCGGTATCGGAGAGCTCGACAGGGTTCTGGGCGGCGGCGCAGTAAAAGGCTCCATAATACTTATCGGAGGGGATCCCGGCATAGGGAAATCCACGCTTATCCTCCAGATGCGCGGAAGGATGCAATCAGCTCCCTGTTTATATATTACCGGCGAGGAATCAGTCGGCCAGATAAAAATGAGAGCGGACCGGCTCGGAATAAAGAATAAGAATATAATGGCGGCCGCTGAAACTAATATAAGCGAAATACTTGAAACGGTCCGCACAATAAAACCGGAAATGCTGGCGGTCGATTCTATCCAGACAATATACAGCAACGATCTGTCCTCTGCGCCGGGAAGCGTAAGCCAGGTCAGGGAAGTCACCCTGCAGCTTCTTCGCCTCGCGAAGGAGGAGGATGTAACTGTAGTTATCGCCGGCCATGTCACAAAAGACGGTTCCATGGCGGGGCCGAGAGTCCTTGAACATATGGTGGATACGGTTTTGTATTTTGAGGGCGAAAGACAGCTCAGCTACAGGATTTTGAGAGCGGTAAAAAACAGGTTCGGATCCACGAACGAAATAGGGATATTTGAAATGGACGACAATGGTCTCACTGAGGTAGCAAATCCATCTGCGCTGATGCTGTCGGGCAGAAGCGAAAACGTGCCCGGCTCAGTAGTGATATGCAGCATGGAGGGGACTCGTCCGATGCTTGTAGAGGTGCAGGCGCTGGTTTGCGAAACCGGCTTCAACATACCCAGAAGAATGTCTACGGGTATAGACTACAACAGAATAATCCTTTTGATGGCTGTTCTGGAGAAAAAAGCCGGACTGCAGCTTCACAATTTTGACGCATATGTGAATGTCGTCGGCGGAATAAAAATAAATGAGCCTGCCTGTGACCTCGGAGCGGTTTTGGCGGTAGCGTCAAGCCTGAAAAATAAGGCGCTCAGCAATGAAAGCGTTATAATAGGAGAGATAGGCCTGACCGGTGAAGTACGCGCGGTGAGCCGGATCGAAAGCAGGATAGCGGAAGCTGCCAGGATAGGCATGAAGCGGTGCGTGATCCCTGCCGGAAACAGCAAGGTGCTCAAACAATCCGGGAAATTCTCCGGAATAGAGATAATTACCGTCGATACTGTCAGAAGTGCGATCGATCTGCTCCTGTAGCGCATAGCAGAAAGATAAAATACTTCCAAACGGATGATAATTTTGTAAAACGCGTTGACCGGAAATCGCTTGGCTTTTTCATCTAAACTGATTTAACATCAGCTTGAATTCGCTGATTTCTTTTTCCCCTTCGAGTATCCCGATTTCCACACAGTTTATCTTCTTTTCATATGAACCTATCATCGGCAGCATTCCTTCTTTTCTAAGCTGTCCGCGGTTTGCAATCATTGTGTTGCACGGCTCCAGAGCAGTTACATAATCCGATTCGCCCGCCATTTTCCACTGTGACAGATAAGGAAGCTGATCAGGCATGAACTTTATATATACTCCCAAACCATCCATAAGTTTTTGGTTAATAATAGCAGCGTAAGTATATCCGTGTTCGTCTTTCCTCATTGTGTGAAGGAAGTTCTGTTCCCTCCAGGCAGAATCGGGCTTTTCAAATTTATTCCACCTTGGAAGACCTGCTTGCGCGATTTCGTCATATGGCTCAACTTTTGAAGACAAGGATAATATTTCACTGTCCTCATCCAGAAGAGGGAAACCAAAGTTGATATGATACATTATTGTATAAGGCGAAGGCAGCGAAGAGAGATTTTCAATCTCATCGCTAATAAAAAGGGACCTGCTTCCGACTTTAGAGCGGATCTTTCTTTTCATTCTCAGCTTGCTCCCAAAAAGCACAGTCTCGTCAATGACTCCTGATACATCGATCAGATACTCCCCGTCACTGAAGCCGGAATTGTCGCAAACCTGCCTGGCGGGAATGGCGCTGTATCTTCCGTGCAATCCGAGATCGGCTCCCTCGTCCATTCCCGGCGCTCCAAAATAAGTAAGTCCGCAGGTGGTTAAAAGACCGGCGAAAAAGACCCGAAGCCACTCGGAACCTTTAGGGTCGTAAAAAGCGGGATTCACCTCTCCATTTTGTGTCCTGAACACAAGATTGATACCCTTATATGAAGCTTGCGAAATGTCCATTCCTCTATCGGGAAGGATCGTGAAGCAAAATCCGGAACCGGTGTTTACATCGATTGCTCTTGTTCCCCTGGAATTGCCTTCGGTAAGCTCATAATGACGCGTTCCGCCTATCTGGGAAACATTTCCGATCATTTTTTTGAGCTCGCTCGCCTCGTAATTGCTATTGAAAATATTGATCATAGAGCTCGCCCTCTCATGCTTTTATCGTATCCATATTAAGCCATTTTTTCAGGACAGAAGGAACCTTGATGCTCCCGTCCTCCTGCTGCAGCTGCTCGACGATCGCTGGCAGCAGTCTGCTGGTGGCAAGCCCGGACGCATTCAGCGTGTGGACATACTCTGTTTTGCCTGTAGAGATTCTTCTGAAGCGAATATTTCCCCTTCGGGCCTGATAGTCGTAGCCATTCGACGCCGAGCTTACTTCCTTATATATATTCATGCTGGGGATCCATATTTCGATGTCAAAGGTCTTACCCATAGACGCGCTGCAATCGGCCGCCGCGAGCTTTGAGACCCTGTAATGCAGTCCCAGTCCCTGAACAAGCTTCTCAGCCTTGCCGATCAGTTCATCCAGCGCCTTTTCGGAATCCTCGGGCACAGTATACTGGAACATCTCAACCTTGTTAAACTGGTGGCCTCTTATCATTCCTCGCTCGTCCGATCTGTAGCTTCCGGCTTCCTTTCTGTAACAGGGAGTAAATGCGAAATATTTTTTGGGAAGCTCGTCTTCCTTTAGTATTTCATCCCTGTGGAAGTTTACAAGAGCTGTTTCGGCGGTGGGCAAAATGAATTGCCCTTCTCCGTTTTCGATCCTGTAGACGTCCTCCTCGAACTTCGGGAACTGACCTGCCGTATATCCGCAATTCCACGTTAGCAGATGGGGCGGAAGGATAAATTCATATCCGTCGCTTATATGAGTTTCGATGAAATAATTCAAAAGCGCCCACTCCAAAAGAGCGCCGTTGCCTCTGTAAGCCCAGAAACCATTGCCGCCAAGTTTGGCGCCCCGCTCGTAATCGATGAGATGCAGATCTGTAACAAGCTGGACATGGTCTTTGGGTTTAAATGAAAATTCAGGTTTGTCTCCCCATATTCTTACAACCTTATTGTTCTCTTTATCGCCGGCAAGCACATCATCGGCGGGAATGTTCGGGAGCGCCGCCATGAAATCATGTATTCTGCCATCGAGTTCGCTGACTGTCTTATCCCGCTCCGTAATTGTATCAGAAAGCTTTTTCATAGCTGAAAGATAGACGCCGGCATCTTTTCCTTCTTTTTTGATAGACGGGATAAGCTTGGATACCCTGTTTCTTTCAGCTTTCATGTTTTCGGTCTCAACGATGAGCTCTCTGCGTTTTGTGTCCCAAGACAAAAGCTCGGTGAAATCGACGCTTCCCATTCTCTTTAGAAGCGCCTTCTTCACCTTTTCGGGATTTTCCCTAATCAAATTGATATCCAGCATATGAAAATCCTCCCCGTAATATAGAAACAAAGCTCCCAGCCCGTTTGAAGAGATGGGAGCTGGGCTCCCTCAGTAATGCAGATTATATTATATTCCCGCAGATTTATCAATAAACATTGAGCTTTTGAGGGCGGCATGGCTATTTGACACAAGTATGGATCTTTTTGTGACCTACAACAACTTGACACGATCGCTCAGAGGCTTAGAGTAAAATTTTCGTAGGCAAATTTCACAAAAATATGGGAAGAAGGTCGAAACCCTCTTCCCGTAATCACAATTTTCCTGTAGTTTAAAAGTTGATAAGACAATAAACACAGGAGACGTGATATGAATAGTTTAACTGGTAATAAGATGACGTTCAAGGAGATTGAGAGAATTTTTTTTGAAATAGGGTGTGAATTATCAAGGACACTGATGCAGAAGTATCTGGAGGCGGCAGATAAGGAGTTGGAAAAGAACAGAGACAAGTCACAATTGCGTCATAAAGGCAGCAGGACAACAGGCATAAAGACACTCATGGGTGAGGTGCCCATGAAAAGGAACATTTACAAGCGAATGAAAGAGGACGGGGCTGTTGAGCACATATTTCT
>JAQVNH010000050.1 GCA_028703215.1 Eubacteriales bacterium | reverse complement strand
CAGCCCTGGGTTTGTGATAGTTTGCTGATAGTCTTGCTGTTTATCTTTTTGATATGTTTCATTTCAAATTCCTCCTGAAGACTTTAAGCTTTTTCAACCGGTTTGACCTGACCGATTGCAGATTTTTTGAAGTTGATCTTCGTTTTTTCTATGCTTGTTTCAATTGTGACTTCATCGTCTTTGATATTTACTATCGTGCCTGTAATACCGCCGATCGTTGTGACTGAATTGCCTACCTCAAGGGCGCTCAGCATCGCTTTGGCTTTCTTGTCCCTTTTCTTTTGGGGAAGGAATATCAATAGATACATGATCACCAGAAATATTGCCATATAACCTACCGTAAGCCAGATGCTGCCACCTGTATTTGTTTCCTGCGCAACTGTTGTTGCCAATGTGGGTTCCATTAAATTCGTCCTCCTTCATATTCGTGACAGCTGATTATTCTTTATGTCACGTTGGCTCGAGATTTACATGCTAAATACTTATAAATAACCATATTTATTAAAGAATTCAGTTTTGAAATCAGCAAGTCTGTCATTTATTATAGCTTGTCTTATCTTTTTCATCAAGTCTAAAAGAAAATAAAGATTATGCAGGGTCGCAAGCCGCATTCCAAGAATCTCTCCGGCCTTAAACAAATGCCTTATGTAAGCTCTTGTGTAGTTTTTACACGCATAGCAGCCGCATTCGGGATCCAGAGGCGAGAGATCTCTCGCATATGCAGCGTCTCTTATTATTATCCTGCCTTTTGCGGTAAAAACCGTCCCGTTTCTGCCGATTCTCGTCGGAAGAACGCAATCAAACATGTCGATCCCGCGCATAGCCCCTTCTATAAGATAGTCCGGACTGCCTACACCCATGAGATAACGCGGTTTGTCTGCCGGAAGCAGGGGCGCTGTACTCTCAAGTATTTCATACATTTCCCCTGCGGTTTCTCCGACACTCAGCCCTCCGATAGCATATCCCGGGAAATCGATCTCCAGCAGCTGCCTAACGCTCAAACTGCGAAGATCCTTGAAAATCCCTCCCTGCACTATGCCGAAAAGAGATTGCTCTTCAATGTTTTTGTGGTGTTCTTTGCATCTTTGCGCCCATCTGGATGTCCTTTCCACCGAGCTTCTGACGTAATCATAATCGCTCGGAAGCGGTATGCATTCGTCAAATGCCATTATAATATCTGCCCCGAGACTGTTTTGGATGTCAATTGACTTTTCGGGCGTGAATAAATGTTTGGATCCGTCTATATGCGATCTGAACACGACTCCGTCCTCGCTGATATCCCGCAGGGCGCTCAGGCTGAAAACCTGGAATCCGCCGCTGTCAGTAAGGATAGGCCTCTCCCAGTTCATAAATTTATGGAGTCCGCCCGCGGATTTAACTATATCCTCTCCGGGACGCATGTATAAATGATAGGTATTGTTCAGAATTATTTCCGCGCCTACGCTGACAAGCTCTTCAGGCGACATTCCTTTTACTGTTGCCTGAGTTCCCACCGGCATAAAAGCCGGAGTATCAAAAGTTCCGTGAGGCGTATGTACCTGTCCGAGTCTTGCCCCGGTTTGACTGCATGTTTTTATCAATTCAAATCTAACAGCATCCATAACTTGACCTTATATCAGATTATCAGCATTGCGTCTCCGAAACTGAAAAACCTGTACCTTTCTTTGATGGCAGTGTCATATGCCTCAAGTATAGCTTCCCTTCCGGCAAATGCGCTTACCAGCATTATCAGCGAGGAGCATGGCAGATGGAAATTGGTTATGATCGCGTCAACCGCTTTAAATGTGTATCCGGGGTAGATATATATGTCGGTCGATCCCGAAAAAGCCTTTACAAAACCGTTTTCATCCGAGATCGTTTCCAGAACTCTGCAGCTCGTTGTGCCTACCGCTATTATTTTCCCTCCGTTTTTCCTGGCAGCGTTTATTTTATCAGCTGAGACGGCATCTATCGTAAAATATTCCGGATGCATTTTATGATCCCTTAGATCCTTCTCCTTGACCGGTCTGAAGGTGCCGATGCCGACATGCAGCGTCAGATACACAATGCTCACACCCCGACTGACCAGCAAGTCGAGCAGCTCGCGAGTGAAATGAAGTCCGGCTGTCGGTGCCGCTGCAGATCCGTCTATCTTTGAGTAAACCGTTTGATATCTTTCCTTATCCGCCATTTCACTTTTGATATATGGCGGCAGCGGTATTATTCCAACCTTAGACAAAATTTCTTCAAATATTCCATTATAGTAAAACCGGACTATCCTGTTCCCCTGCTCGACGAGCTTTAAAATTTCCGCCTCGAGCAAGCCTTCGCCGAAGATAAATCTTGCGCCAGGCTTTGCTCTTCTTCCCGGTTTCAATATGACTTCCCAATCGTCTCCGGCTATTCTTCTCATGAGGACAAATTCAATTTTTCCGCCCGTATCCTTTTTTTTTCCTATGAGACGAGCCGGAATAACACGGGTATTATTCAAAACAAGGCAATCGCCCTTTGAAATGTAGCGTGTGATATCCCGAAATATTTTATGCTCTTTTCGCCGGTCATTTTTATGAAGTACAAGAAGCCTTGAATTTTGCCTCTCTTCTGCCGGAAACTGAGCTATAAGCTCGCCCGGAAGCTCATAATAATAATCCTGTGTCAAGTTTGAAATGTTCATTTATGCTCCAATGTCCCGCAAACATACTTCTTATCTGACTTCTGTTCCCGTATAGTAATGCGTCAGTATCTCTTCGCATGTAAATCCTGCTTCAGCCATCCCTTTTGCGCCTTCCTGGCTCATTCCCACAGCATGCCCCCATCCCTTCCCGGTAAACGAGAAGGTGGTCGGAGCTCCGGTTTGATTGCTGAGCACATTGTCGGCACCTATCACTGTTATGTCTGAAATACTGTCCTGAAGCGGTACTATCTGATCATCTGCTGTTATTACCATAGTGGGCGTGTAAGTTACTGCCGCAACATTGAATTCGTCATTCATCGCAATCAAAAGAGAATCTGTCGTATAAGTGAACCATTGGCTGGGCAGCGATCCAAACACAAGTCTGCATCCTTCCCTTACAAATTTCTCCTGCCCTTCCGTTCCGACAACGATCATCTCGGTCACCCGGCCGGTCGGAGAAGTTGCGGTGATATCGATTCGTTTGACGGTGCCTATATTATATTGTTTCTGCTTCATGATCTGAGTAAGCTCCTCGATTGTAAATGTCTTTACCCAGTTGTAATTCCATGAGTTTCCCCTCTCGTATTTATCTTCAACACTTACCAGATATGGATAACCGGTGCCTCCCCAGACATATCTGACATCTTCCGTATATCCTCCGTCAGAGCTGAAGTAATAGGTTGCGGCAAGTTCTCCGTTATATGTCACAACTTTTCCTGAGGTGGCGTCCACAGCGGCATTCGTCAAATCATTCTCCGCATCATAACCCCCGTAGACCTGACACCTTGTTGTCGGGCAAAGATCAAATCCGAGACTTTTGTGTCTGTTTCTGTTATTCGCCGTATAGGTTCTGGCTGCGATCGCTTGCGCTTTCAAAGCCTCCGGGTGCGACCAGGATTCAATTTCCTTCGGTACGACTCCGTAAAGATATTCATCAATCTTTAATTCGTTGACCACTGTCATGTCGCTTGCAGTCAATCTTTTGACTTCGATAGCCCCCCTGTAGTTTTTACTTCCGAGTTTCACAGTATTCATTCCTGCGATAACTCCGCCGGAAAACTGCAGGGCTCCTGATTTTTGCACATACAACAGAATGGTGCTTCCGTCAGATTTTTCAGCAACTATTTTATCCGAACCCGGCTGTATAACGGTACAAGCTGTTTGCCCGGCTGCTGCCGAAATCATCTCCATAGCGCTCTGAGCATCGGCATTACTTGTATGGAATCCGCTCCATGCATGCCAGGCGCCGTCATATGCGGGATAAGCGGTTATTCCGCACCCGGCTAAAAAAACGATATATTCTTTAAGAAGGGCTATATCCTGAAAAGGGCTCCCGATTTCAACATGATAAGGACCGATTTTTACACCGCTGTATGATGACAATCCCGATTCTGTGCTTGCCGTAAATACATCCCCGTCTTTTTTATACCAGGTATCTTTTCTGACGGTTATGACCGTCGTTAGACCATGAGTGAGAAGCGTCTGAATATTTCCATTGATTTTGTCTGAAATATTCAACCCTGATGGCGAGCTGAGATGTATATAAGACACTGCGGTATCGACATATTCCGAGGTGTCTTTGTAATACAAGCCTATTCTGACTGTTTCAGGCAATGTGTAAGCTTTCGCCCGGCAAGGCACAGATAAAAGCAATGTGATGATGCATAAAGAAGAAACGATTTTTTTAAACATTATTTCCCACCTTATCATTTGTGATGTGCGGTAAAATACCATTTCAGTTTATCTTAATTTCAAGGATATGACAACTGTAACTCCGTCCCCGCCTGATAAAAGTAATATTATTGTAATAATTGACACATCATAAAGCCGATGTTATTATTTAGTTGAATAATTTGCTTCTTTTAAAGAAGGCGCAAGGCTGGTATTTGGATTATTACCGGCCTTTATAAATATGCCGGACTTACCCGTAAAAGACCGGACACTTCAGGAGGATTAACAAATGAAAAAATATGATTTTGCTATCATCGGAGCGACAGGAATGGTTGGAAGAACCTTTATAAAGGTTCTCGAAGAAAGAAATCTTCCTGTGAATAACATATACTTTTTTGCATCAAGCCGTTCGGCGGGTAAAAAACTGACCTTCAATGATGTTGAATACGAAGTCGAGGAACTCAATGAGCATTCCTTTGACAGGCATATAGATATTGCGCTTTTTTCCGCAGGAGCTTCCATCAGCAGACATTTTGCGCCTATCGCCGCTGCTCAAGGCTGTATTGTCATCGACAACAGCAGCGCATGGAGAATGGAAGCTGATGTTCCTCTGGTGGTGCCTGAAGTAAATCCTGAAGATATTTTGCAAAACAACGGTATAATCGCAAATCCTAACTGCTCAACTATTCAAGCCGTCGTTGCTCTGAAACCCCTGCATGACAGATATGTCATAAAAAGGATCGTATATTCCACATACCAGGCTGTTTCAGGAGCCGGTGTAGAGGGATGCAAAGACCTTGAGGAAGGTCTCAAGGGCAATCCCCCTCATAAATTCCCCCATCCAATCGCGGGAAATTGTCTGCCCCAGATCGATGTGTTTCTTCCTAATGGCTATACAAAGGAAGAAATAAAAATGATCAACGAAACCAGAAAAATACTGCATGAGCCAATGCTTAGAATTACAGCGACAGCTGTCAGGGTTCCTGTTTTCAACTGCCACAGCGAATCGATAAACATTGAGTTCGAAAAAGCTTTCGAAATATGCGAATTGAAGGATATTTTAAATAATGCTCCGGGCGTCATCGTTGCAGACGACCCCGATCATCTGATCTATCCTTTAGCCCTCGAATGCGCGGGACATGACGAGACTTATGTAGGCAGGATCCGCAGGGATGAAAGTGTCGAAAGCGGAATAAACCTCTGGGTCGTCGCGGATAATATCAGGAAAGGCGCTGCGACAAACGCAGTGCAGATAGCGCAGAAATATATTGAAATGCAAGGTTGAGAAAAAGACTCACATAATAATCCAGTTTAAAAAAGGAAGGGTTGATCACAATGTCTGAACGGATTTTCAAGGGCGCCGCCACTGCAATAATAACTCCTTTTACAGAATACGGGGTAAATTTCGATGTGCTTGAAGAGCTTATTGAAATACAAATCGCCAAAGGAATCGATGGAATAGTGATATGCGGCACTACCGGAGAATCTTCCACAATGCCTGATGACGAGCATAAATCAGCTATCAAGTTTTGTGTGGAAAAAGTCGGCGGAAGAATCCCCGTCATAGCGGGCGCTGGCAGCAATGATACAAAGCATGCGGTCCATTTAAGCAGATACGCTCAGGAAGTCGGCGCAGACGCAGTCTTGTCTGTTACTCCCTATTACAATAAGACCACTCAGAACGGTCTATACGAGCATTTTAAAACCATTGCCGGAAGCGTTGATATTCCGGTCATACTCTATAACGTTCCAACCAGAACGGGATTGAACATTAATCCCGAAACTCAGCGAAGACTTTCTCTTATTAAGAATATTGCCGGCGTCAAGGAATGTAATCTCCCTCAAGTCGCGGAGGTCGCCTCTTTATGCGGAGAGGATTATTCGATCTATGCCGGTGATGATTTTATTGTTCTTCCCGTCATGTCGCTGGGAGGCCAGGGTGTTATTTCTGTCTCTTCAAATGTTATACCTCACGAAATGCACGAAATAGCCGCCTCATTTTTAAGCGGAGACATTGTCAAAAGCAGAAAGCTTATGCTTGAATATTTCGATTTGATGAGCGCCTTTTTCATTGAGGTAAATCCCATTCCCGTCAAAACAGCGCTGGCAATGCAGGGCTTTAATGTAGGGAAATGCAGACTTCCCCTTGTGGACATGGAGGAAAAGAACTTGGCAATACTGCGAAATATTATGCAAAAACACGGTTTGCTTTAAGTTACTAAGAAATTTCTGAAAGAGGTCATATTATGCTCAAAATATTATTAAGCGGCTGTAGCGGCACTATGGGCGGCGTAGTGGCTAAAATCGCAAATGAAACGGAAGGCATCTCCATTGTTGCCGGTTATGACTTGCGGCATAACGATGCCCTGTCTTTCCCGATATATTCCGATATCTGCAAGTGCGCGGAAATGCCGGACGTCATAATTGATTTTTCAAACCCCTCGGCCCTTGAAGGTTTGCTTTCATTTGCGGTCAAAAATAAAATACCCGTTGTTGTAGCCACAACCGGACTTTCCGAAGCAGAACATTCCTTTTTAAGAGCGGCATCGGAAAAGATCCCCGTATTTTTCTCACCCAACATGTCGATAGGCATAAATCTGCTGATCGATCTTGTCAAAAATGCCGCAAAAGTACTCGGAGATGATTTTGATATGGAGATCATCGAGAAGCATCATAATAAAAAGCTGGACGCCCCCAGCGGGACTGCGCTTTATATTGCGGATTCCATAAATGATGTGTTTGGAAACAGCAAGAAATACATATATGACAGACACTCAGATAAAAAAAGACGTGAAA
>JAQVNH010000049.1 GCA_028703215.1 Eubacteriales bacterium | reverse complement strand
ACCTGCCATTTTCAAAAGCATGCCAGCGTTCCTTGCCCTCGATCTTATAAATGCCATTTTCAACATTTCCGAGAGCAACTCTATAGAAATCTGCTTTTGTATATTCTCCGTTTTCATTTTCCGAGAATACAATCATCGTGAATGCGCTTCTGGAGATGTATATGCGATATGGAGATTTTTCTTCCTCTGTGGCAGAAGTTGTCTGAGAAGGCACGACATCCCCCGTGGAAGAACCTGAAGAAGAATCTGCGGAAGAAGTCGCATCAGTATTTCCGCCGGAAGAGCATGCGCTTAAACAGAAAATCACAGCTGAAAGAAGTGAAAAGAGAAGAATTTTAAGATGTTTTTTCATAAGTAAGGTCCCTCTTCTAAAATATGTTTACAGATACGAAGTTTACCACATTCAGAGCGTTATTTCAATCCTGGCGGAATGCATATCGGGATATTGACCCGGAGCGAGTCGGGAACTTGTTCAGAGCTGATTTTCTAATATTCGCCGTGAAAATGGCGCAATCATGTTATATAATGGAAAAGAAAAGTCAAAGAATCAAATCAAAAAAATGATCACGGAGGAACTTGAGATGGACAATGGCTTAAGAGGGATAACCGTTACTCTCCCGGACGGAACACAAAAAAGCGTGGTCGGCGGTGTTTCACTTTTAGAGCTGAGCAGGGATTTCAAGCACGGATTCTCCTCGGAGATCATTGCCGGCAAGGTAGATAATGAAATAAAAGAGCTGAGCTACAAACTTGACCGGAACTGCAAGGTTGAATTTATTGATCTCAGGAACAGCGACGGAATAAGGATATATCAGCGAAGCCTCACCTTTGTTCTCATAAAAGCCGTGAATGATCTGTTTCCCGAACGAAAATTCGAGCTCCATCATTCACTGAGCAATCAAGGCCTATATTGCGAGATAATCGGCAACGGGCCTCTCAAACAAAAGGAGATACTGCTGATTGAAATGAAAATGAGGGAAATCACAGAAGCAAGCATTCCGTTCATCAAAAAAGTTATTCCAAAGGAGCTTGCAAGAGAAAAATTTGAAAGAGAAGGAAGAATAGACAGGTATAAAGCCATTGAACACCGCCTGAAACCGGAAGTCACGATCTATGAATGCGGAGGATTTGAAGACTATTTTTACGGATATATGGCTCCCGACACGGGTTATGTAAAAAAATTCAAGCTGATAAGCTATAACCCGGGGTTGATTTTGATGCATCCTCAAAAAAACGATCCGGATACGATTCCTGATTTTGAAGAACAAAAGCAGTTATTCAATATCTTTGAAGAGTACAAAAATTGGGGCAGAATACTTGAGATAGAAAATATCGGAGCGCTCAATGATATGGTGGTGAACGGCAAGATCAACGAAGTTATAAGAATATCGGAAGCGCTGCATGAGAAAAAATACGCGAATGTCGCCGACCTTATCAGCAACAGCAAGCCGAGGAAGAAAGTTGTATTCATTTCCGGTCCGTCTTCTTCGGGGAAAACCACATCCGCAAAAAGATTGTCGATCCAGCTGAAAATAAACGGATTGAAGCCTGTAGCCATTTCGATAGACGATTATTATCTGCCAAAATCACAGATACCTCTCGGAGAAGACGGAAAACCAGACCTGGAAGCGGTTGAAGCCTTTGATGTAGAGCTCTTCAGGGAACATATCTTAAAGATAGTCAATGAAGAAGAGATCTCTGTTCCGATATATGATTTTAAAATCGGAGGCAGGCTTCCCGAATCAAGAAAGATAACAGCAGAAGATAACCAGGTGGTTATCGTGGAAGGTATTCACGGGTTAAATGACAAACTCACAAAAAGCGTACCCGATTATTTAAAATTCGGGGTATATATAAGCGCGCTGACCTCCATGAACATCGATGACCATAACAGAGTCCCGTCGACGGATACAAGGCTTTTGAGGAGGATCGTGAGGGATAACCAGTACAGGGGAGCAAGCGCCCTTGATACTTTAAGGATGTGGCCTTCCGTAAGAAACGGCGAAAAAAAATATATTTTCCCTTTTCAGGAACAGGCTGATGCTATGCTGAATTCGTTTCTCATCTATGAATGGGGAGTTCTTAAAAAATTTGCCGAACCGCTTCTTAAAGAAATAGACAGAAGCTATCCGGAATACTCAGAAGCAAAAAGACTTTTAGAGCTGCTGAGTTATTTCCTGCCGATCGAATATGGTGAAATACCTGTTACTTCAATACTGCGGGAATTTATAGGAGGCAGCTGCTACAGCTGAGAGAGAAAAATAATCGCAGTACCTTAACTTATAACGCGGGAAGGGGAATGACTTTGAAATATAAACTGATGGCGGTGGATGTTGACGGAACACTTCTGGACAGCAGCGATCGAATATCCGAAAGAACCAAAAGGGCAGTAAACTGTGCGATCGACAAAGGACTCATTTTTACAATATCTTCGGGGAGGCCTATACAGGGAGTCAGGCCAATAATCGGCGAGCTTGGATTTACAAAGGACATGCCATTTATTTGTTACAACGGGGCAATGCTTGTGATGGGTCTATCCGGGGAAATCCTGTTTGAAAAACCGCTTTCAGCTGAAAATTCAAAAAAAATCTATGAACTTGGCCAAAGCTATGGGACTACAGTAATGATTTGGACAGATAATCGCCTTTACGCAAACAGGATCGATGAAAGAGCTGTAAAATATGGAATACAAGCTCATGCGACTCCGGAGCCGGCTCAGAACATCGATAAATTGCTTGAGAATGGCGCAACGAAGCTGCTTTGGTATGATGAGACCGATATCATAAACGAATACCAGAAAAAGACAAGAGATATTTTCGGTGATGAAATCAATATTCACACTTCCAAACCTTATTTTCTCGAATTTGTTGATTCCGGAGCATCAAAAGCCATTGCAATGCAAAAACTTGCGGAACATTTCGGCATAGATAGAAGTCGGATGATAGCCGTAGGAGACGGTCTCAATGATATTTCAATGATCAGTTACGCGGGGCTAGGAGTGGCTATGGGGAATTCAGATCCCGAAGTCATAAAAAAAGCCGATTTAGTGACACTGTCAAATGATGACGATGGCGTAGCTTTAATTATTGAAAAATTCATTCTCAATAAAAAATGTACAAAAAAAAATACATTGTATTCGTATTGAATATGTTTTCGTAAAGTGTTATACTTGTGCTAAACAATGTGATATTT
Source organism: Eubacteriales bacterium (assembly GCA_028703215.1). Classification (GTDB taxonomy): domain Bacteria; phylum Bacillota; class Clostridia; order Acetivibrionales; family STF1-152; genus STF1-152. Next base: position 4,050 of record JAQVNH010000049.1, on the reverse strand, counting down.
TTAACAATATGCGATAAAGAGTTAGGCCATATTTTTTTGGATACATTGTGAAATATTAAACGATATTGGGGACAAATCAGAGCAGGGACAAAATAAATACCTTTTCGGTATGCAATAAGGGGGACTTGGGGTGCAGACAAAATGCAGCTGCCTGAACGAAACAGATGCGGAAAAGTATGAAAGGATAGCCCAGGTTATTGAGGAGTACAAAGACAGGGAAGGAAGCCTGATCCAAATACTCCACATGTCGCAAGGAATATACGGCTATCTCCCGCTGGAGCTTCAAAAATTTATTGCTCAAAAGACAGCAATACCTCTTTCAAAAGTAAACGGAGTAATAACATTCTATTCTTTCTTTTCAACACAACCCAGAGGGGAAAACACGATCAGAGTATGTCTCGGAACTGCCTGCTACGTGAGGGGCGGCAAAAAAATTCTTGAAAAGATCCACGAACTTTTAGGCATAGGCGCAGGACAAACAACCCCCGACAGAAAATTCACGCTGGAGGTAATGAGGTGCATTGGCGCATGCGGACTTGCCCCGGCGATCACAATCAACGGCAAGGTTTATAAACGTGTAAATCCCGATAAGCTTGAAAAAATACTCGAAGAATATTGAGGTATCGAATTTATTTCTGTGAATGGATCACGGGCTTACATACAACCCAAGAACAACTTAAATACAATATGAGGTGAATTAATATGAGCGGTTCTTTATTGATCAAGTCTGTCAAGGATCTTAAAAAAATAAAAAAAGATTTTTCGGAAAAAGTGTTCGGATATAAATACAGGGCATTGGTATGCGCCGGCGCGGGATGTATTTCGTCGGAATCACTGAGTGTCAGAGATGCGCTGATCAAATCATTGGAAAAAAATAAACTGAAAAAAGAGGTCGAAGTCGTGGAAACCGGCTGCATGGGAAGCTGCGACATCGGACCGGTCATGCTTGTTTTGCCGGACGGAGTTTTCTACACAAAACTTGCGCCCAAGGATATCGAAAATATAGTGCAGTCACACTTCATAAACGGTGAAGTGTTTAACGAAAAGACATATTTCGATGAAAAAACAAAGCAACACGTACCTCTGCTCAAGGATATCGAATTCTTCAAAGATCAGGTCAAGATAGCTCTTCGAAATTGCGGAAGCATAGACCATTCGTCAATCGAGGAGTACATAGCAAACGATGGATATTTTGCGCTGGCCAAAGCATTGGAAGCAGAGAGAACAGAAGTTATAGAGGAAATAAAAAAATCCGGTCTTCGCGGCCGCGGCGGAGCCGGTTTTCCGACCGGCATCAAGCTTCAGTCCGGATATAAAGCGAAGGGCAAGGTCAAGTATCTTGTATGCAACGCCGACGAGGGAGACCCGGGCGCATTCATGGACCGAAGTCTTCTTGAAGGCGATCCAAATACGGTGATAGAGGGAATGATGATTTCCGCCTATGCCATTGGAGCAAATAAGGGATTTGTTTATGTGAGAGCTGAGTACCCGCTGGCAGTAGAAAGACTCCAGAAAGCTATTGATAAAGCAAGGAAATACGGAATACTCGGAGAAAATATTCTGGGAAAGAGTTTTGATTTTGACATAGAGATCAGGATCGGCGCCGGAGCATTTGTCTGCGGAGAGGAAACCGCGCTTATGAATTCGATCGAAGGCGAGCGCGGTGAACCGAGGCAGAAACCTCCTCTCCCGTTTGAAGAAGGATTATTCAAAAAGCCTACTATCATAAGCAATGTTGAAACCTACGCAAACATTCCTCCGATTATATTAAGGGGCAGTGATTGGTATTGCGGATTCGGAACAGAGCGAAGCAAGGGAACCAAAGTATTTGCTCTGGCAGGTGACATTTGTAATACCGGGCTGGTTGAAGTGCCAATGGGTGCGACTCTCGGAGATATAATTTTCAAAATAGGCGGCGGAGTCCCAAAAAAGAAAAAATTCAAGGCAGCCCAAACAGGAGGTCCGTCCGGCGGATGCATCACAAGCGAATATTTAAATACATCTGTTGACTATGACTCGCTCAAAAAGCTGGGGACGATAATGGGTTCCGGCGGTCTCATAAGCATGGATGAGGATACCTGCATGGTTGATATGGCCAGATACTTCATGGAGTTCGTACAGGATGAATCATGCGGCAAATGTGTTCCCTGCAGACTTGGAACTAAGCGCATGCTTGAGATACTTGAAAGGATCACGCATGGCGAAGGCAGGGAAGGAGACATCGAGCTTCTCATTGATCTTGGAGAGCAGATAAGCGAAACAGCTGTCTGCGGGCTCGGCCAGACGGCGCCTAATCCTGTGCTGAGCACAATAAAGTATTTCAGAGAGGAATACGAAGAACATATCAAGTATAAATACTGCCGGGCAGGCGTATGTTCTGATATGTTCATTTCCCCTTGTCAGAACGCATGTCCTGCCGGAGTCAATGTTCCAGGATATGTTGCCCTTATTGCCGCGGGGCGTTTCAGGGACGCATATAACCTGGTAAGAAAAGACAATCCCTTCCCGGCAGTATGCGGAAGAGTCTGCACGCATCCATGCGAAAGCAAGTGCAGGAGGGCGCAGCTTGACGAAGCAGTTTCAATTTGCGATTTGAAAAGATTTGTCGCGGATTATGTGATGAAGAATGAAGAGCCGTATATGGATCTTGTTTTTCCCAAAAAAGGGAAAAGCATAGGAATTATCGGAGCAGGTCCTTCGGGGCTTACTTGCGCTTATTATCTGGCAAGACTCGGTTACGATGTCGATGTCTACGAAGCGCAGCCTGTAGCGGGAGGCGTGCTTGCTTTCGGGATCCCCGAATACAGACTTCCCAATGAGGTGTTGCAGCATGAAGTCAATCTTATAAAACAGGTCGGCGTAAAGATCCATCTGAACACGGAAGTGGGCAAGGACATCACGTTCTATAAATTATGCGAAAAACATGATGCTGTCTATATTGCGACGGGGACGCAGTTCTCAAATAAAGTCGGCGTGCCGGGGGAAGAACTTGCGGGTGTTCACCACGGACTCGATTTTCTGAAAGAAATGAATTTGAAATATGACATAAAAATGGGCAAAAAAGTCACTGTGATCGGAGGCGGAAATACTGCCATAGATGCAGCAAGGTCATGCCTGAGGCTTGGAGCCGAAGAAGTTGCGATTCTCTACAGAAGGACAATAGAGGATATGCCCGCGGATGTCAGGGAAGTAAACGAAGCGATTGAGGAAGGCGTCAGGATAATGCCGCTTGTCGCGCCGGTAAGAATGATAGGGAAGAAAAAAGTCGAGGGGATCGAATGTGTAAGAATGGAACTCAAGGAATTTGATTCAAGCGGCAGAAGGAAGCCCAAACCTGTCAAGGATTCAGAATTTACATTGGAAACTGACATGGTCATCCCGGCAGTCAGCCAGTATTCGGACCTTCCTTTCTTAAAGAAGGACGAGGTCGAAGTTACAAAATGGGGAACTTTTGTGACCAATAAGGATACTATGATGACCAAGATGAAAGGCGTGTTTGCGGGAGGAGACCTTACAAGAGGTTCAGATACAGCTATAACAGCGATCGCGGACGGAAAGAAAACAGCCAAACAGATCGATATTTACCTGGGAGGCAACGGAGTATTAAATACAGGCGAGGAAATAAGTATCCCGAGTCCATCGGACGAAAAGGAACTTATAGAACACGAAAGGTTTAAAATGAATTTTCTTGATCCTGAAACCAGAAAGAATACTTTTGATGAAGTTGCGGTGGGCTATCATAAACTCAATGCGATAGCTGAAGCCATGAGATGTCTTAGATGCGACAGGAGGGTCTGAAATGGTTAATCTTACCATAAATAACAAGAAAATCAGTGTTGAGGATGGCAAAACGATCCTTCAAGCGGCAAAGGAAAACAATATTCTGATCCCAAACCTATGCTATCTTGATTGCGTAAGCCAGGTGGGTTCCTGCAGGATATGCGTAGTGGAGGTCGAGGGGGCAAAAACCCTGCAGGCATCGTGCATGACAAAAGCTCAGGAAGGCATGGTCGTGCATACCAATTCCGACAAGGTCAGAAAAGCGAGGCG
>JAQVNH010000048.1 GCA_028703215.1 Eubacteriales bacterium | reverse complement strand
GTCAAATAAATCCATTACAGCTTCATAGATGTGCCTGTGCCCTTCCTTGTAGAAATCCTCGCTTTTGAGGATCTCCGCCACTATAGGCAATACCTCTTTGTCCTGGAGCAGCGATCCCAAAACTGACTGCTCGGCTTCAAGACTTTGCGGAGGAACTCTTCCGAATGAATTGATATCCATAGATCAACCTCACAAACACATAATTGTTCTTTATTGCTCTTTTACGATATTGACTGTGACCTTGCCGACGACTCCCGAATAAAGCTTTATATTAACTACGGTTTTACCGAGGACTTTTATGGGCTCGCTCAAATCTATTTTCTTTTTGTCTATTTCGATTCCGTATGTTTTCTTCAAACTTTCCACAATATCCATTCCGGTGATCGAACCGAAAAGTTTGCCGTTTTCTCCTGCTTTGGCGCTGATGTTCAATATCATTTCCCTCATGTCTCTCGCCAGTTTTCCCGCATTCTCCAAATCTTTATCCCTTCGTGTTTTTTCAGCGTTTTTTCTTGATTTGATTATATTCAGGTTGGCGGCATCGGCTTGCACCGCAAGTCCCCTGGGAATAAGATAATTCCTTGCGTAGCCGTCGCTGACTGTCAGCAGATCTTCGGATTTTCCAAGATTTTTTACATCCTGTTTCAGTATCACTTTCATAATATCACCCCTCAGCCAATGTCGCTGTCAATTGATTTTTTTACCGTCAGACTCATATTGTTTGACATATTTTATTATAACATATTCAAGCTGTTTGACCGCCTCTTCCATCGCCACTCCTGATAACTGCGCGCCCGCAACCGTCATATGGCCGCCGCCTCCAAGCTGTTCAAGCACGGCTTGAACGTTAAATTCTCCAAGAGACCTGCCGCTGATAGCTATGTCGGAGTCCTGACGGCAAAGTACGAAAGATGCGCTGATATCCGACAGCATGAGCAGTTCGTCAGCGGCTTTTGCGGCAATAAGGTTTTGATTTTTCTCATCTTCAGGCACAGCGGCAACCGCGATGTTTCCCTCTATGATATGCGCGCTCCTGACAACATCCGATACGGCCGAATAAGTTTTCAGGTCGTTTTGCATAAGATACTTTATCGCCCCTGTGTCAACACCTTTTTTCCTGAGATACGACGCCGCCTCAAATGTTCTGACGCCTGTTTTAAATGTAAAATTGTTTGTGTCCAGCACGATCCCGGCATATAGCGCCTCCGCCTCTTCCGGGGTCAGTTTTAAGTTTTCATCCGCATACTGCATGATCTCAGCGACGAGTTCGGATGTCGATGAAGCATAGGCCTCCTGGTAAATAAGCACAGGATCCTCAATAAATTCCGCACCCCTCCTGTGATGATCCAGCACGACTACCTGCGAGGCATTCTCAAGAAGTCTGGGCGACTCTGTGAATGAGGGCCTGTGAGTGTCGACAACTATGAGGAGGGTTTTCTCGCTCATATAGTCAACAGCATCTCCCTCTTTTATGAATAACCCGTCATACTCGCGGTTCTCCCTCAGCTTATCTATAAGTCTTGATATATTGGGATTCGGTTTTCCAAGAACGATATTCGCTTCCTTTCCCCTGCTTTTTACAAGCCTGTAGATCCCCAGCGAAGCTCCCATCGAATCCATGTCGCCATTTTCATGGCCCATTATCATTACTCTTTCGGCCTGGTCTATCAGTTCTCTGAGCGCGTAGGCAATGACTCGCGCCTTTACTTTTGTTCTCTTTTCGATTTCCTTTGTGCGCCCGCCGAAGAAGCTTAATGACTCCCTGTCTTTGACAACGACCTGGTCCCCACCGCGCGCGAGAGCCAGATCTATTGAGGCTTCGGCATACTTTAGGTTTTCTTCAAGATCATTTCCGTTGATGCCGAAGCCGATACTGAGCGTTACGGGAATCATGCCGTATTTTATATTTTTTACTTCGTCGAGAATTTCAAATTTCGCTTTCTTGAAATCATTCAGATATCTGAACTCAAATAGAAAAAGATATCGGTCCCTTTCAAATTTTTTGATGATACCCTCGGTGAAGCCCATCCAGCCGGTGATTTTTTTGTCTATTTCCGCGAGGACCTGAGGGCGCATAGTATCTTCAACGCTTTGCATAAGTTCCTCGTAGTTGTCTATGACAACAAGTCCGGCAACCATTTTTTCATTGTCATATTTTTCTTTTAATTTTACCTGCTCGCTTATATCAATGAAATAAAGGAGCAGGACGTAGTCAGTCTTTTCAACCGCAGCAGCGGTTTTCATAAAGTTTCCTATGACTCTGTAATGACGAAAATTTATCTGTGCCGTGCGGGAAATTATTTTCTCGCTCACAAGCTCGTTCGGATTAAGGCCTTTAACTAAAGAGTCAATGTTTTTTTCGAACAGTTTGCTGTCCCCGAAAACCCCTTTTGAAAGCGAATTGTACCAGACAATAGTTCCGTCAAGCTCAACAACTATAAGCGGGAGAGGGAAATTAAGCACAGTATCCTTGGAGGCCGATTCAACATTGAGCGTCAGCGTTTCAATATATTTTGTCAGTTCTTTTTTCCTTTTGAAGTTTGAAACAATGTTATACACAGCAAGGCAGAGCAGTAAAACAAGTCCGGGAATGGCCACTCTCCAATCATAAATGGCAATTATCAAATCCAGAACCAGAATGGTCAGCAGATAAAAGATGGCCTTCTGGGATAAAATCGATGATATCTTTTTATTCATCACAGCTCCCGGTTAATAATATATTTGTATCTGTTTTCAAGATATCCTCGGGTATGAACCCAGGAATTTGTAGTAGGATGTTTTTCTTTTGACCATCATAAGAGCATCTCTGACGTTATCGTCATCGATATGTCCCTGAATGTCCACAAAGAAAATATATTTGCCGAGCTGGCTTTTGGCAGGCCTTGACTCGATCCTCGTCATGTTGATATCCCAGAGGCTGAAAATATCGAGTATCCCGTAAAGGCTTCCCGGTTTATCTTCTGTGGAAAAAACAATAGATGTCTTGTCGTCGCCTGTTTTGACATGGTAATTCTTTGCTATGTCAAGAAAACGCGTTACATTTCCCTCATTATCCTGTATCCCTTGAGCTATAACCTCAAGACCGTAGGCCTTTGCAGCCGCAAATGAAGCTATCGCAGCATGCTTTTCTGCGCTTTCCAAAACCTCTCTGGCTGCGGAAGCAGTGCTGTTGGTATGCCTGATCTCTGCCTGTGACAGTTCTCTTGACAAAAAGGCTCGGCACTGCCCGATTGCCTGAGGGTGTGAATATACCGCAGTGATCTCGCTTAGTCTCGTGCCCTTTTTTGCGAGCAGATTTTCTGTGATCTGAAGAACCGCCTCGCCGTTGATTTTCAGGTCAAGCTCTCCCGCAAGAACATCAAGCGTTGCCGTAACAGCGCCTTCAAGCGAGCTTTCCACAGGCACCACCGCATCGTCAACGATCCCGTTTGCCACGGCGGAGAGGATTTCGGCAATCGTTCCGAAATCCTTTTTTGTGTGATCCTTGTTCTCAAAAATCTTCTCAGCCGCTTCTTCGGAAAATGTTCCCTGCGGACCGAGATATCCGACCCTGATCATATAACCTCCGGTCGTATCGCTGTTGAAAACCAGCTTTGATAAAAATCAGCCTGCAGAAGCATGTCAAAATTCTGCAGGCGGTTTCTTAATCCGTTGTATATGGCAGCAGAGCAATGCTGCGCGCCTTCTTGATAGCTTCGGTCAAACGCCTTTGGTGCTTTGCGCAGTTTCCGGATACTCTCCGGGGCAATATCTTCCCTCTTTCAGAAATATACTTGCGCAGCTTGGCTACATCCTTATAATCTATTGATTCAACCTTGTCTATGCAAAAATTGCAGGATTTGCGTCTCGGCCTTCTGATTCTGCTTTCCTTTGAATCTCCGCCGCGCTCTTTCCTGCCGTCTTTTTTATTTGTTTTTCTTCCGGGCATCACATTTTCCTCCTTTCATATTCTGGATATACTCTTAAAACGGTAATTCGTCATCATTGTCAGTCGGCTTAAACCCATCCGAGCCATCAGTCAGGTCGGGATATTGGTTGGGCGGAGAGTAGACCTCGTCATGCGACGAAGCGGTGTTGTCGCTCGAGCGCTTGCTGTCTGCGAAATAAACCTCCTCGGCGACCACTTCCGTGGAATAGCGGTTTCCGCCTTCCTTGTCGACCCATTTTCTTACCTGGATCCTTCCCGCAAGAGCGATCTGCTGTCCCTTTTTAAAATACTTGTCGCAGAACTCGGCAGTTTTCCCCCACGTAACCACGGGTATAAAGTCAGCCTGCTGCTCATCGCCCTGTTTTGCGAACTTCCTGTTGACAGCCAATGTGAAATTGCAATAAGCCGTGTTGTTTAAGGTCGTAAACCTCAGTTCGGGGTCCTTTGTCAAACGTCCCAATAATAGAACTTTGTTCATAGCTATCTCCTATTCCTCGATTTTTATAACGAGAAACTTTAGAATACCATCTGTAATCTTGTAAATTCTTTCGAGTTCAAGAGGAAATTCAGGACTGGATTCGAATTTGAAGAGAACGTAGTATCCCTCGGTCTGATCGGCGACTTCGTAAGCCAGCTTCCTGGTTCCCCATTCGTCCGCCTTTATAAGCGTTCCATTGCTTTCAACCAAGTTTTTTAACTTTTCGATGATTTGATTTCTGGCCTCTTCCTCAACTTGAGGAGCCACTATAAAGATACTTTCATATTTTCGAATAACGGACATCTTATTACACCTCCTTTCGGTCTAAGCGGCCCTGCATCATATGTGCAGAGCAAGGAGCACCGCTGTCAAGCGGCACATTATTGCCTTGTGATACGTTATGATATCATAATGTTTTGCTCAGTTCAAGAGCCAATAAAGTTGTAAAAGACTGACAAATATAGTAGACTTGAACCGTATCCTCTATGCAATGACGGCACTTAAGGAGACTTTCATGCTCTATCCCTTCAAATTCAAGCCTGTTTATAAAAATTATATCTGGGGCGGGCGTTCGCTGGAAAGATTCAGGAATGATCTGCCGGAAGGAATAGTTGCGGAAAGCTGGGAGGTTTCAAGCCATCCTGACGGTCAAAGCGCAGTGATAAACGGAGATTACTCCGGCTGGACGCTTACGGATCTTTATCGAAAGGAAGGACGCGCCATAGCCGGAAACTCCCTCTCCCAAAAGGATGCGGAGCGCTTTCCGCTGCTTGTCAAGCTGATAGACGCAAAGAACAAGCTCTCCGTGCAGGTGCATCCCGACGACTATTACGCAGGATTATACGAAAACGGTGAATATGGCAAATCTGAGGGCTGGTACATAATCGAGGCTTCTCCCGGAGCAGAGCTTATATATGGCTTGACCCCCGGCACAAGCAAAGAAAGCTTCAGAAAGGCTCTGCGCAAAGGCAATGCGGAAAACTTTCTTCAAAGTATAAGCGTCAGAGCGGGGGATGTTATTAATATACCTTCAGGCACCATCCATGCAATAGGAAGCGGCATACTGCTCGCCGAAGTTCAGCAGAATTCCAATGCGACTTATCGCGTTTACGATTATAACAGAGTCGGGACCGACGGGAAAAAAAGACCCCTGCATATTAAAAAAGCTCTGGATGTAATCGATTTTCATGCAGAAATCCACAGAGTGCCCAGTCCGGGTCTGAAAATAGAGATAGACGGCGGCAGCAGGAGAATATCGTTGGCGAACCATTATTTTGCCCTCGAGTTGTATGAAATAAATGGAATCGTCAAAGAAGACTCTTCATATGAAAGGTTTTACATATATACTTTTTTCAGCGGTAAAGGAAAGCTGGACTATACGGACGGAAGCATAAATCTGTCCGCGGGAGAATCTGTTCTCGTCCCCGGCGCTCTCGGAGCTTATGAAATAGCCGGAGAACTCACGGGAATGCGCTGCTATGTCCCCGACCTGGTCAATAATATCATCAGTCCCCTCCTTGGCGCAGGCTATTGTATCGAAGACATCCGAAATAATATAGGCGGTCTGGAAAGTTTGGAAAAAGAAGAGAACCGGTTTTTATAAAGGCGGCATGGATTTGAATATTTCAGTTGAAAAGCAGGATATAGAAAAGATAGTCGGCGCGAGCCATCATGATCCGTTCTCGATTCTTGGCATGCACAAACTTCACAGCGAGATCATCGAAGGCCTTTCCGTAAGAGTTTTCATACCGGACGCCAAATCGGTCATTCTTGAAGCTGTCGACACACAAAGCCGTTACTTGATGGAGCAGATCCATCCCGAAGGACTCTTTGAAAGCATTCAGGTCGGCGCGACTAAATTCTACAAATATAAACTGCTGGTCAAAACAAACTCGGGAAATACTTACGAAACCTTCGACCCTTACGAATTTTTGCCGACGATCTCAGATTATGATCTTTTTCTTATAAACGAAGGCACTCACCACAGAATATATGAAAAACTCGGGGCGAATTTACGAACCTTCGAAGGAGTAAAAGGAACATCCTTTGCCGTCTGGGTTCCCGGAGCAAAACGCGTCAGCGTGGTTGGCGGCTTTAATAACTGGGACGGACGAAGGCATCAGATGCGCTGCCTCGGAAGCTCGGGCGTATGGGAGATATTTATACCGGGAGTCTGCGAATCAGATATTTATAAGTATGAGATACTCTCCGCCGAGGGAGAACTTATTTTGAAGGCCGATCCTCTTGCATTCTTCTCGGAGATGCGCCCGGGGAGCGCCTCAATCGTCTGCGACATATCAAAACATGAGTGGTCAGACCGCTCCTGGCTCGATGCAAGGAAATCTTCCGATGTGCTCGCCAAAGCCATTTCGATATATGAAGTACACCTCGCGTCCTGGGCAAGAGTCTCCGGGGAAGATAACAGGTGGCTTACTTACCGCGAGTTTGCAGATAAACTGATAAAATATGTGCTGGATATGGGCTTCACGCATATCGAACTGATGCCTGTGTCCGAGTACCCGTATGATACGTCCTGGGGTTATCAGGTGACCGGCTATTATTCTGCAACAAGCAGATACGGAAGACCTGAGGATCTGATGTATTTTATTGACACATGCCATCAAAACGGTATAGGAGTCGTTATGGACTGGGTCCCCGGTCATTTCCCCAAGGATGAGCACGGGCTCGCAAGATTTAACGGATCCGCCCTCTATGAACACGGTGATCCTAAGCGCGGCGAGCATAAGGAATGGGGCACGTATATATTTAATTACGGAAGAAATGAAGTGAGAAATTTCCTTATAGCCAATGCGCTTTTCTGGTTTGACAAATATCATGTCGACGGACTCAGAGTCGA
>JAQVNH010000001.1 GCA_028703215.1 Eubacteriales bacterium | reverse complement strand
TTTCGGTTTGACCCAGAAAACCTTGTCTCAGTTTTTATGGACAGGATGGAGTCCTCTGGAAAGCTATGTGTCAAATGACGATAAAAGATGGTTCTGATAAAATAAGCGGGAACACCGGGGGAGCTACTATCATATTTCAAAGGGAGAATATATGAAATATTGCATTGCAATAGGAGAAGCCACTTCACCCACAACTCCCCTTTTGTTGGGAGGAGACTATTTCAAGAGCATAGAAACAGCAAAAGCTCTGGGATTTGAGGCTGTGGAGATACATACTCCAAATCCGCAAGAACTTGAAATCGACAAATTGACTGAAACCTGCAAAAGAATAGGTATGAGCATAGAGACTATCGGCACGGGGATCCTTTACGGCAGATACGGATTTTATCTTATGGACCAGGATACGGAGAAAAGAATACAGCTTCTCTCTATGATAAGGAACTATATCGATATTGCCGCGCGATTGAAGAGCAGAGTCACAATCGGAAGCATAAAGGGGAATGTGCCAAAAGGCGAAAACAAGGACAAATATTTATGCACATTGGCCGAAAGTCTGAAGACTGTTTCCGTATATGCCGCGGAAAAAAACGTAATTTTACTCATCGAGGCTACAAACCGTTATGAGAATAACGTGCTTAATACTGCGAGTGATTTATACCGGATGATTTCTGAAAATAAACTTAAAAACACGATGGCTCTTATGGATTCGTTTCATATAAATATCGAAGAGAAAAGTATTGGGAATTGTCTTTCAGATGCCCGCGAATACTTAGGGTATATACACTTCGGAGATAACACCCGATGCTATCCCGGCTCAGGGGCATTCGATTTTGACGTCTTTTGCAGCAGTATTAAGAAAATCGGATATGACGGAACAGTTTCAGTGGAATGTTATCCTCAGCCTGACAGTCTGACAGCCGCAAAAAAAACCATAGAATTTTTCCGCAAACATTTTTCTTAACCGGCAAATATTTGCGCAAATAACGGGCGGATAGAGCTGTATTGACAATCTCACATTCCCATGATAAACTATGATACAATTATCAAAAGAAATAAACGCGATGAAGGAAAAAAAGAAGCATTTTGCCATACAAGAGAGCCGGCGGAAGGTGGAAGCCGGTATGCAAACTGTTAAGATACCTCGTTCCTGAGCATTGCCATTGAAGGTGCAAAGCGGTAGGTGGCAGCGGCGACAACGTTATAGTCCGGGTTCGCAAGTACCCGATGAGGATGTGCCTGGAGGCACATTGAAATAAGGTGGCACCACGGAGAAATCCTACCCTTCGTCCTTATACCGGGCGGAGGGTTTTGTATTTTTTAAGGCATAAGGCATTATGCCGGAGGAGGCGGAAATGGCAAAACATTTGTTATCGGTACTGGTTGAAAACCACGCGGGAGTCCTGTCGAGGGTAGCGGGTCTGTTCAGCAGGAGAGGATTCAATATCGATAGTCTTGCGGTAGGCGTTACCGAAGATCCCCAGATATCAAGGATGACTATAGTGGTCAATGGAGACGACCACATTGTCGAGCAGGTCAGAAAGCAGCTTGGGAAGCTCATTGATGTCAAAATGATCAAGAAACTTGACGATTCCGAGTCTGTCAGCCGAGAGCTGGCGCTTATTAAAGTCAAGGCAGACTCTTCAACGAGAAGTGAAATAGTCCAGATAGTTGAGATCTTCAGGGGCAAGATCATTGATGTCTCAGAGGCGTCTCTGACTATCGAGATATCCGGAGAACTTGGAAAAATCGAAGCCCTGGAGGACATGATAAGGCCGTTTGGAATAAAAGAGATCGTACGCACTGGAACTATCGCGCTTGAGCGCGGCAACAAAGAAATAATCAAGGAATAATAAAATATAATAAATCAGAATAGGGAGATGTATCGTTATGGCAAAGGTATATTATGAAAAAGATTGTGATTTGGGATTACTTAAAGGGAAAACAGTTGCGATAATCGGATACGGAAGTCAGGGGCATGCTCACGCCCAGAACCTCAATGACAGCGGAGTCAATGTGGTTGTTGGTCTTCACCCTGATTCGGCAAGCAGAAAAAAAGTTGTTGAGGACGGTCTTAAAGTTGCGGATACCGCTGAGGCTGTCAAGATGGCGGACATAGTAATGGTGCTTGCTCCGGATCAGGTCCAGCCCCAGATATACAAGGAGAGCATTAAGGACAATCTTAAAAAGGGAAACGTGCTTATGTTTGCGCATGGGTTCTCTATTCATTACAATCAGATAATCGCGCCTAAAGACGTTGATGTAATAATGGTCGCACCCAAGGGACCTGGCCATACTGTAAGAAGCCAGTTCAAGGAAGGCAAAGGAGTGCCTTGTCTGGAAGCTGTTTATCAGGACTACAGCGGAAAAGCCAAGGAATATGCTTTGGCATATGCTGCGGGTTTAGGAGCGGGAAGAGTCGGAATACTGGAAACTACTTTTGAAGAGGAAACAGAAACAGACTTGTTCGGCGAGCAGGCAGTTCTTTGCGGCGGTGTCACCGAGCTGATGAAAGCCGGATTCGAAACTCTTGTGGAAGCGGGATACCAGCCTGAAAGCGCATACTTTGAATGCGTTCACGAAATGAAGCTTATTGTGGATCTCATAAATCAGGGAGGATTCGGATATATGAGATACTCCATCAGCGACACGGCAGAATACGGAGATTATGCGACAGGCAAAAGGATCATTACCGAAGAGACCCGAAAAGAAATGAAAAAAATTCTTGCTGAAATACAAAGCGGCGTATTTGCATCCAAGTGGATCGCTGAAAACAATGCGGCAAACAGAGCAAATTTCCTTGCGATGAGAAGGCGTGAAGCTGCGACTCAGGTTGAAAAAGTCGGCGCGGAACTCCGCAAAATGATGTCCTGGCTCAAGAAATAGAAAAGGATGGGGATTATGGCAACCAAGATAAAAATATTCGATACAACTTTGAGAGACGGCGAACAAACACCGGGGGTCAATCTTAATCTGCAGGAAAAGGTAGAGATAGCCCTGCAGCTGGAGAGGCTTGGCGTAGATGCTATCGAAGCGGGATTTCCCATTTCTTCCAACGGGGATTTTGAAGCAGTCAGGGAGATCGCCCGGATGACGAGAAATGTAAAAATCGCCGCATTGGCCCGGACTCTTGAAAAAGATATCGATCGCGCGTGGGAATCTATAAAGGACGCCAAAATGCCGGTCATACATACATTTATAGCAACTTCGGAGATACATATGAAGTATAAACTCAAGATGACTGAGGAAGAAGTCCTGAGGAAAGCTTCGGAAATGGTTGCATATGCCAAAAAATATTGCGAGGATATTGAGTTTTCTCCTGAGGACGCCGGCAGGACAAAACCGGAATTTTTGTACAAAGTATTGGAGGCAGTAATAAATTCCGGCGCGACGGTCGTCAATATACCTGACACAGTAGGATATACGATGCCGGCTGAATTTGGGAATATCATAAAGGGAATCAAGGCCAATGTAGCCGGAATAGACAAGGTTGATATAAGCGTTCATTGCCACAACGACCTGGGACTTGCCGTCGCAAATACGCTTGAAGCCATAGAAAATGGCGCTGTCCAGGTAGAATGCACAGTCAACGGCCTCGGTGAAAGAGCGGGGAATGCCTCGCTTGAAGAAGTCATCATGGCGATCAGTACGAGGAAGGACTATTTTGATTACCGCCACGGTATAAACACGAGCCAGATATACAGAACGAGCAAACTGGTGAGCAGTCTCACGGGAATTAATGTTCAGCCGAATAAGGCGATAGTCGGAGCTAACGCTTTCGCCCATGAATCCGGAATACATCAGCACGGGATGCTTTCCGAAAAAAGCACCTATGAAATAATGACGCCTGAATCGATAGGCCTTATGCAAAACAGGATGGTTCTGGGCAAACATTCGGGAAGCCATGCTTTCAAGGAGAGACTCAGGGAAATGGGCTACACATCTATTTCGGACGAGCATGTCCAAAAAGCTTTTGAAAAGTTCAAGGATCTGGCGGACAAGAAAAAAATCGTTCTTGACAGAGATATAGAAGCGCTGATTGAAGAAAAGGTCTCGGAAGTACCCGAGATATTCAAGCTTGAAAGCTTTCAGATCAGCAGCGGCAATAAAGTTGTCGCAACGGCGACAATAAGCCTGAAAAGAGATGGATTAACCATTACAGAGGCCGCTACCGGACACGGACCAGTCGATGCCGCATTCAATTCAATGGAGCGGATCGTCGGAATAAAACTCAAGCTTGAAGACTATGCTCTGCGGGCGGTCACTGAAGGGAAAGACGCGCTTGGAGAAGTTACGGTGCGAGTGTCCGAAAATGGCGAGATATTTACAGGCAAGGGAGTCAGCACGGATATAATCGAAGCGAGCGTAATAGCTTATCTTAACGCGATCAACAGGATCGTGAGCGGGAAAGCCGCTGAAGAGGTGAAAAATGCGTAAAGTTGTTATCTTTGATTCCACGCTTAGAGACGGCGCCCAGGCAAAAGGCATCTCATTTACCGTGGAGGACAAAATAAAACTTGTAAAGGCGCTTGATGCTATTGGAATATGGTACATTGAAGCAGGCAATCCGGGATCAAATCCAAAGGATCTGGAATTTTTTGAACGGATCAAGGAGCTCAAACTGCCCAACGCCAGAATAATTGCATTCGGAGCCACCCGGAGAATGAACATAAAAGCAGAGGATGACGAGAATATCATTTCTCTTTTGAATGCCGGCACGAAGGCTGTGGCAATATTTGGGAAAACCTGGGATTTTCATGTAACGGATGTTCTAAAGACAACGCTTGAAGAAAATCTCAGGATGATCAGGGACACAATAGCCTTTTTCAAAGAACGGGGTCGGGAAGTTGTATTTGATGCCGAACATTTTTTTGACGGATACAGCGCCAATCCGGAATATGCTATGCAAACATTAAAAACAGCCTTTGATGCAGGTGCGGACACGCTTTGCCTGTGTGATACGAATGGCGGAGCGTTTCCGAAACAGGTCCAGGAGGTAACCAGGAAGGTTGTAAAAGTGTTTAAAGTCCCGATCGGGATCCATTGCCACAACGATTCAGGCATGGCGGTCGCAAATACCATCATGGCGGTAACGGCAGGAGCTAAGCAGGTTCAGGGAACCTTTACGGGCATCGGCGAAAGATGCGGGAATGCAAACCTCAGTACTATAATTCCGAACCTTCAGCTTAAACTCGGCATCAAGTGCATACCGCATGAGAGGATCAAGAACATCACAGCAACAGCCAGGTATGTCAGCGAAATCGCGAACGTGGTGCATGATGAAAGGGCTCCGTATGTCGGCGCAAACGCATTCGCGCACAAGGGCGGGATGCATATAGACGCAGTCCGCAAAAACCCCGTTTCATTTGAACACGTTTCGCCCGAGGAAGTCGGAAATGCACGCGATATACTCCTGTCGGAGGTTGCAGGAAGAAGCACGATACTGGAAAAAATCAGAGAGATAGATCCCACGGTGATCAAGGGTTCCCCTGAGGCCAGGATGGTCCTGAACAGATTAAAGGAGCTGGAACATGAAGGATTCCAGTATGAAGGCGCGGAAATATCGTTTGAGCTTGAAATACAAAAGTTGCTGGGGAAATACAAGCCTGTATTCGAGCTTCAGGAATTTAAAGTCATAGTCGATGAACCCGCCGTCGAAAATCTAAGTTCGGTCGCAATGATAAAAATCAAAGTCGGAGAACAATCAGAGATAACAGCCGCTGAAGGAGACGGTCCGGTGAATGCCCTTGACCGGGCGCTCAGAAAAGCGCTCGAAAGATTTTTTCCGCAGATCAAGGAAATGAAATTAAAGGACTACAAGGTCAGGGTGCTTGATTCCACGTCAGCTACCGCGGCAAAGGTTCGAGTACATATAGAATCGACGGACGGAAAGAATTCCTGGACGACCATAGGGGTTTCCACGGACATAATTCACGCAAGCTGGCAGGCTTTAGTGGATTCTATCGAATATAAGCTGATGAAGGACGGAATATAAGACGGGAGTGTTTTGCGCTGAAATTGACGGGTAAACTGATAAAAGGGACGCACACAATAAATGAAGCTTCGGCTGAAAATGAAGACCCTGAGCTTTCTTACACCGACAGACTGGAGCAATGCCTCATATCAGTTTGCATGCAAATGGACATTCCTGTTCCGCCATGGCTTCCAAAAAACACAAGAGAGTTCGTGCGATTCAGGCGGACTTTCTTTTTTGAAGAGCAGTTCATTGAAAAAGTGGGTTTTGACAGGTTTGAAATCAGACAGATTGGTTCAAAGAACAGCTAAAAAACTTAACAGTTAATGAAGCCGGCAAAAATTGCCTCGTCAGGAGGACAAAATCTGTGTACATCCAAAACGATGCTGTGGTTATTTTTCAAGGAGACAGCATAACAGACTGCGGCAGGTCCAGGCAGAATGATGCCGACATCGGACGCGGTTATGCCATGCTGGCTTCGTCATGGTTCGGCGCAAAATTTCCGGAAATGAATGTCGGATTCATAAACCGTGGTTTGAGCGGAGACACAGTTAAGGGTCTTAAAGCCAGGTGGAAAGGAGACTGTATCGATCTGAAGCCGGATCTGGTTTCCATAATGATCGGAATAAACGATACATGGAGACATTTTCAATGCAATGACGCCACCACAGCCGAAAATTTCAGGGATGATTATCGCAGTCTTCTGACGCAAATAAAAGAAGGTCTGAATGCCAGGGTCATACTTTGCGAACCCTTTATGCTGCCTGTGACGGAAGAACAGAAGCTTTTCTGGAGAGCAGATCTCGATCCCAAGATACGTGTCGTAAGGGAGCTGTCGCGAGAATTTCATACACTTCATGTTCCTTTGGACAAAATATTTATGCGCGCGGCTGCAAAGAGAGAGCCGGCATTTTGGCTTTCGGACGGAGTCCATCCTACTCAATGCGGTCATGCGCTTATAGCTCAATCATGGCTGAAAACTGTGGCGGGGATATGAAAAACGACTATAGGATCCTGTTGACCGATATATGTAAAAAGCACGGGATAGAGTATGTAGGAGTGGTTTCACCCGGTCCATACACAGACCTTAAAATATATCTCGAACAAAGAATCGCCGAAGGCAAATTCACGGGGTTAGAGGAAAAAGACATAATAAAAAGAACCGACCCGAAAGAAACAATGAGTGAAGCCGGGTCTGTCGCCGTATGCTTGTTTCCGTATTACTCGAAGGCTGCGGATCGCGCAGTTGGAAATATCTCTATTCACTCAAGAGTCCCGGATTATCATAAAATAATCATTGAAAAACTCAATAAAATCGGGGAAGATCTGAAAAAGGAAATCCCCGATTTCAGATACTCTTCTTATACCGATACAGGGCCTCTTGCGGACAGATATCTTGCGCAAAGGGCAGGCCTCGGCTACAGAGGTCTGAGCAGCAATCTCATAAACGACAAATACGGTTCTTATGTTTTTATCGGATATATGATCAACAATTACCCGTTTACCCCCGATGCTCCGAATAACAAAAAATGCCTTCAATGCGGACAATGCATACGCAGCTGCCCGGGGAAGGCCATAAGTGAAAATTACGGAATGGATCCGAAGCGATGCCTTTCTTACATAACTCAAAAAAAAGGCGAGCTTTCCGAACAAGAAACAAAATTGATGAGCGTGCAAGGCATGGTCTACGGCTGCGACATATGCCAGGAAGTGTGTCCTTTAAACTCAGGGCTGCCTGATACGCCGATCGGAGAATTCAAAGAAAATCTGATCAGCGGCATCGATGAAAGCGAGCTTGGGAAAATGAGTTCCTGGGAATTCAAAAAAAGGTACGGAGACAGGACCTTTGCATGGAGAGGCTTGGGAGTGCTGAAACGCAATCTTGAAATAGCAAGCAAAGATAAATAAAAATAATAGAAAATATCAAATAAGCCAGTATTTCTCGAAATCCAGCGGGAAACACTGTTGCTGCAAGCTTATAGGTCGCTCACGAACTTACGAGGCAAAAATCCCGACTTTACATAAAGTTAACATAAACTCGCATTGAGTCTTAACATTGCTTGTGTAAAATAGTGTTGTGAAAATAGATAATACAAGAGGAAAAAGGAGAAAAATAATGAGAAGGATGAAATGGAGAGGTATTATTTTAGCGGCTATAATAGCTTTTGCCGCGGCAGGGTGCTCAAACAAGACGGCAGAGTTTAATATTAACAAAGAAATAACCGTAATATCGCGTGAAGAAGGTTCCGGAACGAGGGGGGCATTCATAGAACTGTTCGGGGTAGAACAAAAGAACGCGGAAGGAAAAAAGGAAGACTTTACAACACTAGAGGCAAGCATCTCGGGAAGCACATCTGTTGTTATGACATCGGTGGCGGGAAACATGTATGCAATAGGATATATTTCTCTCGGCTCGATGAATGAAACCGTAAAAGCTCTCGAGATAGATGGCGTAGCTGCAACTGTCGAAAATATCAAAGCAGGAGCATATAAAGTGTCGCGTCCGTTTAATATTGCGATAAAAGGCGATATAAGCGACGTTGCTAAGGATTTCATAGATTTCATTTTAAGTGCTGACGGACAGGAGGTTGTGGGCAAAAGCGGATATATCGAAGTATCGGACGCGGCAGCCTACACTAGTGCGAAACCTGCCGGAAAAGTAGTTGTAGCAGGTTCTTCGTCTGTAAGCCCCATTATGGAAAAGCTCAAAGAAGCATATCTGGAAATCAATAAGAATGCCTCGGTCGAAGTCCAGCAGAGCGATTCAACGACGGGGATCAATTCCGTGATCGAGGGCATATGCGACATAGGCATGGCCTCAAGAGACCTTAAAGATAGCGAAACCGAAAAAGGTCTGACATCAATAGTTATAGCTATTGACGGGATCGCGGTGATAGTCAACAATAATAATATTATGAACGGCTTGACGAGAGAACAGGTCAAAGCGATATTTATAGGTGAAACGACGCTGTGGTCGCAGCTTGCGGACTGATGATCCGTTTGGTCATATCCTAAAAGGGAATTGAAAATATGATAAAACGAAAAGAACAGATAATGAAAGGAATATTCCTCGGGGCGGCAAGCGTATCAATACTGGCTGTTGCCCTGATTTGCTTTTTTCTTTTTGCAAACGGAGTGCCTGCGATAGGCAAAATCG
Organism: Eubacteriales bacterium; assembly: GCA_028703215.1. Classification (GTDB taxonomy): domain Bacteria; phylum Bacillota; class Clostridia; order Acetivibrionales; family STF1-152; genus STF1-152. The sequence continues at coordinate 19,387 of JAQVNH010000001.1, read as the reverse complement.
GAGTTTTTGATTTTCTGCTGGGAAAAACCTGGAAACCTTCAAACGATATATACGGAATATTGCCGATGATTCTCGGCAGTATCTACGTTACTGCGGGCGCAGTGATTATTGGCGTTTCGATAGGAGTCCTTACTGCTGTCTTTATGGCAAAATTTTGTCCGAAAAAGCTGTATAAGTTTCTGAAACCGGCGATTGAACTGCTTGCCGGTATACCTTCTGTAGTCTACGGCTTCTTCGGGCTTGTTGTAATAGTGCCCTTTATAAGGGAAAATTTCGGAGGCGACGGGAGCAGCATGCTCACTGCGTCCATACTGCTTGGGATAATGATACTGCCGACAATCATCGGAATAAGTGAAGCAGCAATCAGAGCGGTTCCGGACAGTTATTACGAAGGAGGGCTTGCGCTTGGGGCAAGCCATGAAAGGAGCGTCTTTTTCACGACACTCCCCGCAGCAAGATCCGGCATAATGGCCGGAGTGATTCTTGGGATCGGAAGGGCGATAGGGGAAACGATGGCTGTCATCATGGTAGCCGGAAACCAGCCCCGAATACCCGCCGGCATACTTAAAGGTTTAAGGACGCTTACCGCAAATATCGTCATAGAAATGGGCTATGCCGCGGGACTCCACAGAGAAGCGCTGATAGCGACTGCGGTAGTGCTGTTTGTGTTTATTCTTATAATCAATATCCTGTTTTCTATCCTGAAAAGGAGGAGAACATAATGGGACAGATAAACAAGCTGACATTCCGACAAAGGATGAGATCCTACAAAAAAAATCCGATTTCGTTCATGCTGTTCCTGCTTGTAGTTGCTGCGGCATGCATAACGGCGGGGGTTTTACTTCTGCTTGTAGGATATATACTGTTCAAAGGAGTTCCTCATTTGTCTGCGGATCTTTTTGCATGGAAATACAGCTCGGAAAATGTTTCGCTTCTGCCCGCGCTTTTGAACACAGTTCTGATAACGATCATTTCTCTTTTTATCGCTGCTCCTCTCGGGATATTCTCCGCTATATATCTGGTCGAGTATTCGAAAAAAGGCAGCAAGTTTGTTGAAGCCATCAGATTGACGACGGAAACACTTTCCGGGATCCCTTCGATCGTGTTCGGACTGTTTGGGCTTTTGTTTTTTGTCACGGCGCTCAAACTAGGGATGTCGCTTATTGCAGGAGTTTTGACACTTTCAATAATGATACTGCCGCTGATAATACGCACTTCAGAAGAAGCGCTGAAATCTGTTCCTATCGCATATCGCGAAGGCAGCTTCGGATTGGGAGCAGGCAGGCTTAGAACTGTTTTTCGAATCGTTCTGCCTCCTGCAATGCCCGGGATTCTTGCAGGTGTTGTGCTTGGGATAGGAAGGATCGTGGGTGAATCAGCGGCTCTTATATACACTGCCGGAACTGTTGCAGAGACGCCCGGCGGGGCGGATTTTCTGTTAGACTCAACGCGATCGTTGGCTGTGCATATGTATGTATTGTCAAGCGAAGGTCTTTTTATAGACAAGACATATGCCACAGCAGTCGTGCTCCTCATACTGGTTGTCGGAATAAACTGGTTGTCGGGATTTCTGGCAAAGAAAATCGGGAAAGGGCAAAGTGATGAATAAATTCACGGTAGAAAATCTTGATCTTTATTACGGAGATGTTCAGGCGTTGAAAAAAGTCGGCATTGGAATCAACCCTCATGAAATAACTTCCTTTATAGGACCTTCCGGCTGCGGTAAAACGACTATGCTTAAAACATTGAACCGTATGAATGATTTGATTGAGGGATGCCGGATCACTGGAAAGGTGCTCCTGGATGGCGAGGATATTTACGGAGACATGGATGTTAATATTCTCAGAAAACGCGTCGGAATGGTCTTTCAAAAGCCCAATCCTTTTCCGATGAGTATTTATGATAATATTGCATTCGGTCCTCGCACACACGGCGTTCACAGCAAAATGAAACTTGACGAGACAGTTGAAAAGTCGCTCCGGGATGCCGCCATATGGGATGAGGTAAAGGACCGCCTTAAAAAAAGCGCTCTGAGCCTTTCCGGAGGTCAGCAGCAAAGGCTTTGCATAGCGCGCGCGCTTGCCGTTCAACCGGAGGTATTGCTCATGGATGAGCCGACATCAGCGCTGGACCCTATTTCCACATCAAAAATCGAAGACCTTGTCGTTGATTTGAAGAAAGATTATACTATTATCATAGTAACTCACAACATGCAGCAGGCTGCGCGGATCTCAGACAATACCGCTTTCTTCCTGATCGGTGAAATTATTGAATACGGACTTACAGAAAAACTCTTTTCCATGCCGGAAGACAAACGTACCGAGGATTATATTACTGGGAGGTTCGGGTGATGAGAAGCAAGTTTGATGAACAGCTTGAGAAGCTGAATACCGAGCTCATAAAAATGGGGTCCCTTTGCGAAGCGGCAATATCAAACTCTATCAAGGCACTGACGGAAGGCGACTTCAAACCTGCTAAAATGGCTATCAACATCGATATGGATATTGACAGAAAAGAAAAAACGATCGAAAATTTATGTCTCAGATTGCTGCTTCAGCAGCAGCCGGTAGCTAAAGATTTAAGACAAATTTCCTCCGCGCTCAAAATGATAACGGATATGGAGAGGATAGGAGATCAGGCAGCAGACATAGCAGAGATAGTCATGCTTGAAAACATCACATCTTCAGACAATACCACACACATAGATGAAATGGCCGAAGCAACGATCAAGATGGTGACAGACAGTGTTGACGCTTTTGTAAAACAAGACCTTGAACTGGCACGAGAAGTAATAGCATATGACGACATAGTGGACAATTTATTTGACGAAGTAAAAAAGGAGCTTGTACATACCTGCACGGTTGATAAGAAAAAAAGCGAATATGCCATAGATATGCTGCTGATAGCCAAATATTTCGAACGTATCGGCGATCATGCGACAAATATCGCCGAATGGGTCGAATATTCCATCACGGGAGTTCACAAGGGAGAGGCAGATCTGTGATCTACTGCGTAGAAGACGACAACAGCATAAGGGAGCTCATATTATACACTTTAAAAGCAACAGATATCGAAGCCGAAGGCTTCCCGGGAGGAGAACTTCTCTTTGAAGCGCTGGACAGAATGCTGCCGGAGCTTGTGCTCCTTGACATAATGCTTCCCGGAGAGGATGGGATTTCTATCCTTAAAAGGCTGAAATCAAATTCTGAAACAAAAGATATCCCGGTAATAATAATAACGGCAAAAAATTCCGAGTATGATAAAATCGTAGGCCTTGATGGCGGCGCTGACGATTATGTGGCCAAACCTTTCGGGATGATGGAACTGGTTTCAAGAATCAGGGCGGTTTTGCGCAGGGCAAGACCAAAATCATTGCGGAAAGAAATAACTATAAACGGAATCGCATTGGATTCGCAAAGGCATTGCGTTGAAGCAGCCGGAAGAAAGGTTCAGCTTACGCCAAAAGAATTCGAAATACTCAGATACTTGATGGAAAACGAGGGACTTGTGATCACGCGCGACAAAATGCTAGAGAAGGTATGGGAATACGATTTCGGTGGAGAAACACGCACCGTTGATGTCCATATCCGCAGCTTAAGGCAGAAATTGGGCGATCACGGGAGCGAAATCGAAACAGTGCGGGGGATAGGGTACAGGATCGGGGGAGTAAAATGAAGCGGCAAGGCGAACTTAAGAGCAGAATATTCAAGAATATGTCTGTTCTTGCCGGAGTTACTCTATTGCTAACGTCTATTCTTGTTTCAACTGTGATATATAATACTTTTTATAATGTCATGAAGCAGGATGTAAAGGATGAAGCGTCGATGCTGGCTGAGATGCTGGATAAAACAGGCGGCGGATATTTGCTTGAAGGAAACGAAAACGAATACATTAACCGCATAACGCTTATATCTGCCGAAGGGGTAGTCCTGTATGATTCCTTGACAAAGATAGATTCGATGGATAATCACCTGAACAGGCCCGAGGTCATAGGCGCAGCAGAAAAAGGAACCGGAGAAAGCACCAGGGTATCTGACACACTGGGGAAACAGAATTATTACTATGCTGTTCTTCTTAAGAATGGAAATATCCTTCGCGTCGCTAATGAGATCAAAAGTGTTTACGCGGTCGTATTCAATACAGTGCCTTACCTCCTGCTTATCGGGACTGCAGTTTTTGTTCTGGGATTGGGACTGGCGAATTGGCAGACAAAAAAAATCGTTGACCCGATAAATGAAATCGATCTTGAAGAACCTTCCAATAATGATATTTACGACGAATTCTCCACTCTTCTTGTCCGCATAGAAAGACAAAATATGCTGTTAAAACATCAAATGGAAGAGCTTAAAGAAAAGCAGGAAGAATTTTCTGCCATCACTCAAAATATGAGAGAAGGGCTGATCATTCTTGACAACAACTCAAACATCCTTTCAATAAACAGCAGCGCGCGCAAACTGTTTAACGTAAAAGGTGATGATTATTTAAACAAGCATATCCTTACAGTGAACAGAAGCGCGGAAATGCAAGCTGTTGTTGAGGAAACTGTGGGAGGAAACACAGGAGAAGCTATAATTTCAGCGAATGGAAAACAATATCAGATACTGGGAAGCCCTGTAACGGCAAAGGGAGCGGAAAAAGGGATAGTACTTTTGGTATTGGATGTAACTGAAAAAATGGCGGCTGAGAAAATGAGACGCGAGTTTTCGGCAAATGTATCCCATGAGCTCAAAACACCTTTGACATCTATATTGGGCTTTGCTGAAATCATGAAAGACGGGCTCGTAAAGAATAAGGATGTGCCTGAACTCGCCGGCAGGATATACAGTGAAGCGGACCGCCTTGTTAAGCTGATTGAAGACATTATCAAAATATCACGGCTTGATGAGGGGAATGTGGATATCCCCCAAGAGGATATAGATCTGTATTTGCTTTCTCAGAATGTATCGGAGAGACTCAAACCAGCCGCAGACAAAAAGGGAGTCATTTTGAAAGTGACCGGAGAAAGCGCTGTGATAAAAGGAGTCAGGCAGATCCTTGATGAAATGATATTCAATCTTTGCGAAAATGCTATCAAATATAACAATGCGAACGGGAAAGCGGAAATCAATGTGACTGTCAGCGAACAAGGAGTTCTGTTCAAAGTCACCGATACCGGAATAGGAATCCCCGCAAAGCACCACGACAGAGTTTTTGAAAGATTTTACAGAGTGGAAAAAAGCCATTCGAAAGAAACCGGCGGCACAGGTCTTGGCCTGTCGATAGTCAAGCATGGCGCAAAATATCACAAAGCGGAAGTCAAACTCGAAAGCGATCCGGGTAAAGGAACCACCATAAGCATTTTATTCCCGCGAAGTTTTGTGCCGCAAAACTAAATCATGGTATAATTAAAACGCAGTTATTTTTAAATACCTTATAAGAGGGGTGATATTTGTGGGTTTATTTGATTTTATCAAGAGCCAGTTTATTGAAGTCATTGAATGGACGGACAGCACCACAGATACAATGGTTTATAATTTTCCTGTCCAGGGCAGGGAAATCAAAATGGGCGCGCAGCTTACAGTAAGAGAATCACAGGCTGCCGTTTTTGTTAACGAGGGGCAGATAGCCGATGTATTTTCTCCAGGGAGATATACCCTATCGACGCAAAACATGCCGATCCTTACAAAGATCAAATCCTGGAAATATGGATTTATATCCCCGTTTAAGGCCGAAGTGTATTTTGTAAATACAAAGCAATTCACAGACCAAAAGTGGGGGACGTCAAATCCCGTTATGATGAGGGATGCGGAATTTGGAATGCTTCGTCTGCGCGCTTTCGGAATATATTCATTCAAAGTAAACAACCCCTCGGTTTTTCTTAAAGAGGTTTTCGGAACCAGCAGCGAATTCACGACAGAAAGCATAACAGGTCAACTGAAAAGGGCTATTGTATCCGGGATAAGCGATCTTCTGGGAGAAACAAAGACGCCCGCCATAGATCTTGCGATGTACTATGACGAGCTCAGCGAACAATCCAGAGAAAAGCTCAAGCCGATGTTTGATAAATTTGGATTTGAGCTTGTTTCATTTTACATAGAAAATATTTCGCTTCCGGAAGAAGTGGAAAAGGTTCTGGACAAGAGAACCTCTATGGGTGTTATCGGAGATATGGGGAAATATGCACAGTATCAGACCGCTGAAGCGATAAGGGAAGCGGCGAACAATCCGGGAGGCGGCCTTGCATCAGCGGGTGCCGGAATAGGCGCCGGCGCAGCCATAGGGAAGATGATGGCGGAGACTCTTGGTGCCAATACTGCCCCGAAGCAGCAGGAGGCCAGGGTAATATGTCCGTCATGCGGACAGGAAACAGATGCCGGACGCAAGTTCTGCAGCGCTTGCGGCAAGCCGTTGAGCGGCGAGATGGTAAAATGTGTCAAGTGCGGCGCCGATATTCAAAAGGGAAAGAAATTCTGCCCCGACTGCGGCGCGGAGCAGGAACCGGAAATAAAGTGCAGCAATTGCGGCGCTGCCGTCAACAAAGGAGTCAAGTTCTGTCCTGACTGCGGTAAACAGATAGTATAGATGAGCTGAGCGGAGGGGTGACCTTGACACAGGATATTAACGATAAGCCGGAACAGATAATAAGGGAAGAGACAAACAATTTTCCCTGCCCGAGCTGCGGCGCAAATATGACTTTTAATCCGGAAACACAAACACTTACATGCGGATATTGCTCAAAAAGCGTTGAAATAGCAGCGAAGGACGGACACATAGAGGAACACGACTTCTTTACAGCCAAGGATACAAGCGCCGGAAACTGGGGAAGTGAAACGAGAGTGATGCATTGTCAGAACTGCGGAGCCGGAACAGTTCTTGATGTATTCAACACTGCTCAGTCGTGCGCTTTTTGCGGATCCGCGCATGTTACAAAAAGCATAGAATCCGCAGGTATTCCACCGGAGTCGCTGATACCGTTTCTGATAAGTTTCAAAAAGGCGGCTGAAAATTATTCCAAATGGCTGAAAGGCAAATTTTTCGCGCCGCGCGATGTAAAAATAGAACACAAAGCGGTTCGGCTCAACGGTGTTTATGTGCCTTTCTGGACATATGACGCCGACACATGGTCGGCATATTCGGGAGAAGCCGGAGAATACTATTATGAAACGCAAAACGGCTGGGCGAAAGTAAACGGCAAACAACAAATGGTTACAAAGCAGGTCAGGCAGATCCGATGGAGACCGACAAGCGGAGTATATACAGAATATTTTGATGAAATTCCGGTCAACGCGTCAAAAAACATAGAAGAAAACATTATTAACAAATTGCATAATTTTGACATGAAAAAGCTTGTTCTCTATAAACCGGAATACCTCTCGGGATTTCAAGCGGAAAGATACGGCATAGGGCTCGAAGAAGGATGGCTGAAAGCGAGAAAAAAAGTTGATTCAGAGATCTATAAGGGCGTCATCGATCAAATCCGGGCCGATGAGGTCAGGAATCTGAGCATCAACACGATTTGCAAAACAATTAAATTCAAGCACGTTTTACTGCCTGTCTGGATCTCAGCATTCACATATAAAAAGAAGATCTATAGGTTTATGGTAAACGGACAGACCGGAAATGTCCAGGGAGAAACGCCGGTCAGTCTGCTGAAGGTTGCGGGAACTATGGCAGCATTTATACTTGCATTTATAATAATTTATCTTATTTTTAAGAGGTAGTTTGAATTATAAATACAAAAGACTAGGAGATGCATAATGGCGATAAAGGATGATATCGAAGAATTCAACAAACGGATGGCAATCAAGATCGGCCGTTCGATGCACAAGGAACTGACCGGGAAAGGATCGGCTCCAGAGGAAGACAGCGCGGAGATCCTGAGTGATTTTGTTCTCAGGATACTCACTTATTACAGTTCCATAAATATGTTTGATATAGCCCCCTCGACATCAAATGACGCGATCCGGGCAAAAGAAATAGAAATCGAGTTTGATACGTTTGTCACCCAGCCTGAAATATGGGACGAATGGATAAGGACGTGGGAATACCAGAAACCCGCGCATGACAGCGAATGGCTGAGAAAAGTTCAAAAGGAAGAAACAAAGCTTTATTGATTTACGCAGCTACACTTCAGAAACATATTTCTTAAGTGTGCGTCTTACCGCGCCTTTACCTGCGACCAGTTCTGAGAAATAGCCTTCAGCTACCTCGCCAAGACTGGATTCGTAGAGGTCAACCCCAAAAATAGATGCATTGGAAAATATCGGATAAAGCTGTTTGTGAAAACTTCCGGCATCTCCAAGACGTATATCTCCAAGGTGATTGCGGATATCTGCCAAAAGCGGGTCTCCGCTTGGCGTAAACGGTGATCCGCTGTCATCAGCGCCCAGTATATATCTGCACCATCCCGCAAAGACCAGCGGAATTATTTTAAGATCCTTTACAGACAGAGAATCACTCTTAAGATAGGCTTTGATGGTTTCTCCAAAGCGAATTGCCAGCTTTTGAGAGGTATCGGTTGCAATCCTTTGCGGCGAGTCCGGCATAAAAACATTCGGAAATCTAACGTTCAATACTGTATCGATAAATTCCCGGGGGTCCATGATCCCGGGATCTACAACAACAGGCAGACCTTCCCTGTAGCCGATGATCTCGACCATTTTTTTAAGATCCGGATCCTTCATCTCCTCCCAGATCAGCTTGTGCCCGAGCAGACAGCCATAGATCGCAAGGGCTGTGTGAAGGGGGTTCAAACAGGTGCAAACCTTCATTTTTTCAACCTTTTCGACAGTGGTTCTGTCGGTAAATATTGCACCGGCTTTTTCCAGTTTCGGGCGCCCGTTCGGGAACCATTCTTCGATCACAAGATACTGCGTTTCTTCTGCGTTGACAAAAGGCGCCACATAACTGCCCTTTGCAGTCACAACGATATCGGTGTCCTCAAATCCGTCCGCGCGAAGCATCTCAACGACCTTCTCATCGGGACGCGGCGTTATTTTATCAATCATGCTCCACGGGAAGCCGACCTTGCTTTTATCGTTGACATATTCCCGGAAACCTTCCCGGACTAAACCGCTTTTTTCCCATTCACCGGAAATCGTATCGACCGCCTCAAAAAGCCTTGTGCCATTGTGCGAGCAGTTGTCCATGCTTACAAAGGAAATCGGAAGCTTCCCGGCCAGATATCTTTCGTAACATAAAGCGGCGACCTTGCCCATATAGCCCTGCGGCTTCGCCGGTCCTCCGATAAGATCGCTTTGAACAAAGGGGAAATATTCCCCGTTCTGATTTTTGAGATTATAGCCCTTTTCAGTGATGGTGAAGCTTGCCATTTTAAGTGTTTCTGACCTGAATATATGTTTAAGCCTTTCCCAGTCCGGAAGCTCCGTATCCATTATAAGAGATTCAGTAATGCTTCCGACAACGGTTTTGTCGATCGAGCCGTCGGCATGCAGTGTTACGGCAAGCGATAAATTATTTTTGGGGCGATAAATTTTTTCTATGATCTCATGATCATATCCTTCGGCTACTATAATACCCTTCTTTTCGATACCTCTTTCCAGCAGCTCCTGCTGAAGCAGGGCGATGAAGGATCTGAAAATGTTGCCGGGGCCGAAATGAACCCACTCAGGATTTTCAGAGGTGTTCTTTATAACGGAGTCCCTGTCAAATTTCACAAGTCCATATCCTTTATCGATCCATTCACGGTCATCGCCAATCTTGATTGCAGAAAGTTTCATATCCAAACCCCCTAAAAACACAAGTGTGTGACCACATTATACAACGAATAAATGATCCGGAGCAAACGATTTTGAATAAACCGAGAGCAAAAACAGCAAAAAAGAGATGAAACAACAGATTTAATATTATATAATCATATCAATATAGCAATTGTAAGTTGATCGATTAAAATACATAACAAAGGATAGGATATCGACATGAAATTAAAAGAAAATTACAAATACGCCATGGTCATTCCGACCAGCATGGGTGTCCGGATCACACCTGCAGAAAGACAGCCGGTGCATGTCAGCAACACTTATTTCATGCACGCGACAAGCGCAGAAAGCAATGTCGGGAATATCCCGGCGTCGCTCGGGATGAGAGTAAAAATTCTGACAAGATTTGTCAAGGACAGCCCGATTTCTCAATTTATCAAGGATGAGATGAGGAAGAGGAATCTTGAGTTTGAGGGAAGGGACGTCCCGCAGGGCGGGCCCTGGGGATACAGGCATCAGTTCAATATCGCTGACAGCGGATTCGGGATGAGGGGGCCAAGAGTTCATAATGACCGCGCCGGAGAAGTTGGAAAGACATTGGAAGTCACTGATTTTGACCTCGAGAAAATCTTCGCGCGGGAAGGCGTAGCGATCGTTCACATGTCGGGCTTATTTGCGGCAATGTCCCCGGAGAACGGAGCTGTGTGCCTTGAGCTTTCGAGGATAGCAAAACAAAACGGGACGCTTGTTTGTTTTGACCTGAATTACAGAGCTTCTTTCTGGAAGGGCAGAGAAGAGGAATTGAGCGATACATTCCGGCAGATCGCAGGACGTGCGGATATTCTTGTAGGAAACGAAGAGGATTTTCAGCTTGCTTTGGGCATAGAGGGTCCGGAGGCGGGAGGAAAAGACCTTTCTGCAAAAACCGGGAGCTTTAAGGAAATGATACGCAGAGTAAAGGCTCAGTACCCAGGAGCTTCGGTATTTGCCACAACGCTTCGCGAGGTAGTCAGCGCAAACAGCCATGTTTGGGGGGCAATAATGCTTGAGGGCGATAAATGGCATATCGAGGAACCGCGCGAGATACCTGTGCTTGACCGAATCGGCGGCGGAGACGGTTTCGTGGGAGGGCTCGTATATGGGATACTGAAGGGCTGGGAGCCTGAAAAATGGCTTCGTTTCGGATGGGCGACAGGAGCTCTTGCAACCACGATGCTGACTGACTATGCGGTGCCTGTGGACGAAGAGCAAGTATGGGACATCTGGCGGGGAAACGCCAGGGTCAGAAGGTGAGGAAAATCATGAAAAAAGCTGATATCGGACTTATAGGACTTGCAGTCATGGGCGAGAATCTGGTCATGAACATGGAGAGCAAGGGCTTTACCGTTGCTGTTTATAACCGCACGACCGAAAAGGTGAAGGCATTTGTTGAAGGCCGCGCGGCCGGGAAAAATATAATCGGAGCTTTTTCGATAGAGGAACTGGTCGGCTCGCTTGAGAGACCCAGGAAAGTAATGCTGATGGTCAAGGCAGGCAAGCCTGTTGATGATTTCATTGAAAAGCTCCTTCCCTATCTTGAAGCGGGAGACATAATAATCGACGGCGGAAATTCCCACTTCCCGGACACGATACGCAGAACGGAATATGTTGAGAGCAAAGGGCTTCTTTACGTTGGGACCGGAGTCTCAGGGGGAGAAGAGGGAGCGCTGAGGGGGCCGAGCATGATGCCGGGAGGTTCTCCGGCGGCATGGGCTCATGTCAGACCGATTTTTCAGGGTATTAGCGTAAAAGTCGAGGACGGTTCCCCGTGCTGCGAATGGGTGGGAGAAAACGGAGCCGGCCATTTTGTAAAAATGGTGCATAACGGTATCGAATACGGCGACATGCAGCTTATATGCGAGGCATACCAGCTCATGAAGGATCTTTTGGGGATGAGCAACGACGAAATGCATGAGGTTTTCAGCGAATGGAACAAAGGAAATCTTAACAGCTACCTTATAGAGATATCGCGGGACATTCTTGCTTACAAGGATAATGACGGAGGTTATCTGATAGATAAAATACTGGACACAGCCGGACAAAAGGGCACCGGGAAATGGACGGCCGTAGCCGCACTCGATGAGGGGATACCATTGACACTTATCGGAGAAGCTGTTTTCGCCCGCTGTCTGTCAGCTATGAAAGAGGAAAGAGTCAAAGCGTCCGGGATATTAAAAGGACCAAAGCCCAAATTTACAGGTGATAAGAAGGCTTTTGTCGAAGATATCCGGGAAGCGCTTTATGCCTCAAAAATCGTGTCTTATGCCCAGGGGTACACACTCATGAGGGCAGCGGCAAAAACATACGGCTGGAATCTCAACTACGGCGGAGTAGCTTTGATGTGGAGAGGCGGATGCATCATACGGTCGGTGTTCCTGGGCAAGATAAAGGAAGCGTTTGATAAAAATCCGGGTCTTGAGAACCTTCTTCTTGATGACTTCTTCAAGGACAAAATAGAAGCTGCCCAGGAAGGGTGGAGAAGAGTCGTTTCAACAGCTATGACGAACGGTATCTGGGTGCCTGCCTTTACGACAGCTCTTTGCTACTTTGACGGCTACAGAAATGACCGGCTTCCGGCAAATCTGCTTCAGGCGCAGCGCGACTATTTCGGGGCTCACACATATGAAAGAACAGACAAGCCGAGAGGCGAGTTTTTTCATACTGACTGGGCAGGACTTGGCGGGGGCACCGCTTCAACGACATATACGGCTTGATATCCATTGATTTGAGCAAAAAAGTCAGGAAGGAGTCAATATGGGCGAAATTTATGTAAAAGCAACTACCGCAAAGGGAATAAGCGATATAGAGCTGAGAAAGCGTCTCAAGGAATCGCTTTCAGATAAGGGACCTCTCAAAAAAGTGCTGCTTATCCCTCCGGATTTCACAAGATTTCATTCGCAGGCCGGAAAGATAACGGCCATGTATTATGAAATGTTAAAAACCGATTGCGTTGTCGACATACTTCCGGCGCTTGGCACACATGACCCCATGTCCGAACCGGAAATCAGAGAAATGTACGGAGATAAAATCCCTTTGGACAGATTCATTGTCCATAACTGGAAAACAGATGTCGTGAAGATCGGAGAAGTGCCCGCGGAATATGTCTGTGAAATATCCGAGGGTCTGGTCAATAATTGCATAGATGTGGAATTGAACAAACGCATTCTTGATCCGATATACGATCTTATAATTTCGATCGGACAGGTTGTTCCTCACGAAGTTGTGGGAATGGCAAACTACAGTAAGAATGTATTTGTAGGATGCGGCGGAAGCAGCATGATCAACAGCTCGCATATGCTTGGCGCCTTTTACGGAATGGAGCGGATAATGGGGAAGGACCATTCGCCTGTCCGGAAGGTATTCGACTACGCCGAAGAGTACTTCCTGGCGGAAATCCCTCTGATGTACGTTCTGACAGTAACTACCGCAGAACACGGCAGAGCAGTTATCCACGGTTTGTTTGCGGGGCGGAAGCGCAAAATATTTGAGGAGGCAGTCAAGCTCAGTCAAAAGAAAAATCTGATTTATGTAAGCGAACCATTTGAAAAGGTTGTTGTTTTACTTGACGAAAAGGAGTTCAAAAGCACATGGCTCGGGAATAAAGCGGTTTACAGGACCAGGATGGCCATCAAAACAGGCGGTGAGCTTATTGTTCTTGCCCCGGGCATAAAGAAGTTTGGCGAAGATCCTGAAAACGACAGGCTTATCAGAAAATATGGCTATGCGGGACGTGAAAAAGTACTCAAACTTGTCAGCGAAAAAGAAGATCTGAAAAATAATCTTTCGGTAGCGGCACATCTGATACACGGATCTTCGGACGGAAGGTTCAGTATAACCTATGCCGCCCAAAATATTTCCAAAGAAGAGATCGAAAGCGTATATTATAAATATGCTCCCTATGATAAGACGATCGTGAAATATGATCCGTCGAAGCTTAAGGACGGGTACAATACTCTTGAAAGCGGAGAGAGGATATTTTACATAAGCAACCCGGCACTTGGACTTTGGATCGCAGAATAAAAAAAGCGGACAGAAATCGTCCGCTTTTTTATCGAAATAATTATCGGGGAAATCAGTTTTACCTGATATCTTTTTCTGAAAACCTTAACGGCAGAAGCTCGGCAAGTGTATAGCTTTTATATTCGTCATCTTCCTTGCCGAGTATGATAATGAAATCATCAGCACAAAATTCACTCATCACTTGTCTGCAAACACCGCAGGGGGGGCAGTATTCCTTGATTTTGCCTTCAAGGCCGCCGACAATCGCAATTGCGGCAAATTCCTTTTCCCCTTCGCTGACAGCCTTGAAAAAAGCGGTTCGCTCGGCGCAATTTGAGGGAGAAAAAGCCGCGTTTTCAATATTACATCCGGTGTAGACTTTTCCGCTTTTCGTAAGCAGAGCAGCGCCGACCTTGAATCCGGAATATGGCACATATGCTCCTGCCATTGCCTGTATGGCTGATTTTACAAGCTTTTTATGTTCCATGGTTTCACCTGTCTTTTTTAATATGATTGCGAGGCGCCCATCCCCTTGACTATTTTTACGATCGAACTGGTTCCGAGCCTTTCTGCGCCAAGTCTTATAAAATCCTCCGCATCGGCGAGACTTCTTATTCCGCCCGCAGCTTTGATTTTAACATGAGGCGCGATCTTTTCGCGGAACAACCTTACATCCTCTCGAGTAGCCCCGCCGGTAGAAAAGCCCGTTGATGTCTTGATAAAATCCGCGCCTGAAGCAGATACGATTTCGCAAATTTTTACTTTTTCCTCATAGGTAAGAAGGCAGGCCTCTGCTATGACCTTCAATATTCTGTTGCCGCAGGAACAACGGACTGCTTTGATTTCTTCGAGGATTTCCTTGTATCTGCCGCTTTTTACCATGCCGTTATTGATGACCATGTCGATCTCATCGGCTCCATCGCGCACTGCCTGCTCAGTTTCAAAGCATTTTACGGCAGTAGCGCTGTAACCGTTCGGAAATCCTATTACTGTGCATATTTTAAGAGATCCGCTTACATATTCGCTTGCTTTCCTGACGAAAGATGGGGGGATGCACACGCTTGCGCAACCGTATTCAATGCCTTCATCACAAAGAGATTTGATGTCAGTCCAGGTCGCGCCGGGAACCAGGTTGGTGTGATCTACCTTGCTTAAAATTTCTTTTATATCCATTGTTTTCTCCTATTATTTCAAGATTTTCCCTCGTTTTCCGTCTGCTCTTTTATTTTATTCCTCCAGCATTTATGACACATTGCGATGTAGCTCTCATTGCCCCCCAGATATACCTGCTCGCCTCTCGTGATTATTTTACCATCAGTCCCGTAGCGCGCATTCACAGTAGCTTTACTGCCGCATTCGCATATTGTTTTGAGTTCCGAGATAGAGTCAGCCAGTTCGAAAAGACGTCTGCTTCCGGGGAAAAGATGGGTCAGAAAATCTGTACGAAGACCGAAACAAAGCACAGGCGTTGAGTAATCGTCAACGATCGTCCGCAGAGCGTCAATATGAGCGGGTTCAAAAAACTGGCATTCATCGGCAATGACAACATCCAATTTAAGCGGATAAAGTTCTTTGAAACGGGCAAGCAAATTCGTTTCCGGGGTGATTTTTTCTGCCGGGGATTCAAGACCTATGCGTGACCGGATCATTATTTCTCCGTCGCGCGTGTCGGCAGAGGGTTTGATCAGCCACACCCTCATGCCGCGCTCTTCGTAGTTGAACTTGGCTATCAGAGCCTGCGCGCTCTTGCTGCTGCCCATAGCGCCGTATTTATAGTATAATTTTGCCATAAGTTTCTCCCCGGTCAATTTAGTTTTCTTGCGTGAAGCCAATTCGCCTTCCTGATCATATGTTTTCCTGCATACAGACAAATTACTTTTCCTGAATCCGGGAATTTATTTTCTCGCTTGCGGAGAATTGCTTTTCATACCCGGCACAAAATCGAATATCATCGCTCACCTTTTGCTTTTATCATACGGAATGCCTTCGGCCTTGGGGGCACGGGACTTGCCGGATGTGAATACCAGAACAATCATCGTCACGATATAGGGGAGCATTTGGTATATATACTGAGAATTCTTGATCCCTGAAAAACTCGGCAGGAAGGATAAACTCCCGCTGTATGAGCCTATCACCTTGAAAAGCGCAAAAAACATAGCTGCGCCGAAGATCCTGACAGGTTTCCAGTTGCCGAAAATCATTACAGCCAATGCCAGGAAGCCATACCCTGAAACAGTTGACTGAAATCCGGAGCCGGCAGCTATAGTATACGCGAGTCCGCCGATACCTGCAAGAAAACCGGACATCATAACGCCGACATACCGTATTTTATAGACGTTTATTCCCACGGAATCCGCGGCTTGCGGATGTTCGCCGCAAGAACGGAGACGCAGGCCGAATTTGGTTTTATATAGCAGGATGACGGCAACCGCAAGAAGTAAAAAGGCTATCGGCGTTGTAAGGTAAAAGTTCTTGAATATCAGCGCTTCAAAAAAAGCCGGGTTCTGGCTTCTTGCAAGCCCAAACGCTTCCGGGGTTATTCTTATCCATGTCGGAATATATATCGTGGTTTGCCCCTGGCCTTGTATAGCCCATGTCAGAACTATGGCAAACGCAGGCGCAAGCATATTAAGCGCTGTGCCGCCGATGGTCTGGTCCGCTCTAAGGCTCACTGCCGCAAAAGCGAGCAGCAGGGCGTATATGACACCGGAAAATGCCGCCACAATAACTGCGATCAGCATCGCAAGCTGGGGATTGGCAGCGCCGAATCCGGATGTATTTGCGAATTTGAGATAAAGAGAGCTGGATAGCGCGCCTATGATCATGATACCTTCAAGCGCTATGTTGACGGTGCCGCTCCGTTCGCTGAACATGCCGCCCAGCGCTACCAGAAGCAAGGGTATTGCAAAAATCAGCGTTGCGCTTAAAATATCTGCAAGGACTATCATGACGCCACCTCCCCGCTTTCCTCCTCATCCGCATATTCGGGTTTGTTCTTACTCAAAAACTTAGTTATCAGCCCTTTGAATAAGAGCGAGAAAGCACTAAGGTAGATAATGACCGAAATGATGATATCGATAATTTCCTTTGCAAATTCAGGCTGCATTGCCTCTCCGCCAACCTGAATATATGAAACAAACAAAGCACTTAAGATCGTGCCAAGAGGATTTGAAGTTGCCAGCAGCGCGACAGGTATCCCGTTAAAGCCCATTGCCTGGAGAATCTTCTCAATGGTGTACTGCGCCGTACCGCTTAGGTAGTAAACTCCGCCGCCAATTCCCGAAAATGCGCCTGCTATAACCATGGAAAAAACTATATTGCGCTTTGCGTTGATACCGGCATAGATGCTGGCATTCCGGTTATATCCGCAAGCTTTGAGCTCATACCCGAATGTGGTTTTATTAAGAACAATATACGCGATGACTGCGATCAAAATCGTAAGGAAAATACTGATATTGATATAAGAAGCGCCGAATATTTTATCGAGCCCCATTTTCGGAATCATCGCAGAAGGATTAGCAGCTCCTAAAACTGCGGTTCTTTCTGCGCTGGAAGCGCCGTAGTAATTAGCCAGAATGCTCGGGATATTCGAGAGAGTCAGATTTACGGCAAATAAGCCTATCCAGTTGAACATTATCGATGTAATAACCTCATTCACATTGAAAAAGGCCTTGAATATGCCCGGCATTGCTCCCCACAAAGCCCCGCCCATCATTGCTGAGAACAAGGCCACCCACCATGGCTGTTTAAGAACGATCCCTGTGAACAGCGCAAAGAATGCTCCCATGAGATATTGTCCTGAGGCTCCGATATTAAATAAGCCTGTTTTAAAAGCAAAGCCGACTGACAGACCTGTCATTATAAGGGGCGCAGCCTGGTATAAAACCTTGGCGAATTTTGCCATTGTGCTTGCGCCCGCAAACAATATCTGGCTAAAACCGTTAAAAGCTTTTGCCGGGTTAAAGAGCAGCAGCAATACCAGGCCAAAAATCAAACCTATTCCGATTGCCGTGAGGGATGATAAAAAACTCGCAAAGCCTGCGTTTTGAAAGAATCTTTTTTTTATCTTCTTCATAATTTGCCCGCCTCCGAGTCAGTCATTATTGGAGCCGCATCTGGGGGCGCTGAGGATAATGCGTGAGTTTTCTGCTTTGCACCCGCCATATAAAGTCCGATTTCCTCAACGGTTGCGGTTTTCGGATCGAATTCTCCGACTATTTCACCCTCAAACATCACTAGAATCCTGTCAGACACATTCATTACCTCATCGAGTTCGAGGGAAACAAGAAGCACCGCTTTTCCGGCATCGCGCTGAGCAACTATCTTATTGTGGATATACTCGACAGCACCTACATCAAGACCCCTTGTCGGTTGTATCGCCACAAGCAGCTCGGGATTCTTGTCGATTTCCCTTGCGACGATAGCTTTTTGCTGATTTCCGCCCGACATGCTGCGGGTTACTGTAGCTGCTCCCTGACCGCTTCGAATGTCGTATTGCCCGATCAAATTCTCCGCATATTCCAAAACCGCAGATTCATTAATAAAACCTGCATTTTGAAATTTGGGTTCCCAATATCGCTGAAGCACCAGATTTTGAGCCAGGGTGTAATCAAGCACGAGTCCGTACTTGTGCCTGTCTTCGGGTATATGGCTGATTCCGGCCTTTGAACGGCTTCGGATGCTTGCCTTTGTAATATCTTCTCCATTAAGAGTGATTTTACCGCCGCTGAGTTTTTCCATCCCGGTCAGGCCGTAAACGAATTCGCTTTGCCCGTTGCCTTCTATTCCTGCCAGGCATAGTATTTCTCCGGAGCGTACTTCGAATGAGACATTTTTGACGGCGTTGTTTTTATGAAGTTTTGACGGGACTGTGACGTTTTCGACATTGAGAACGACTTTGCCGGGTATTATATCTTCCTTGTCAACGGTAAATTGAATATCCCTCCCGACCATCATCCTCGACAACTCTTCCTTTGTCGTGTTCTTGACATCAACGGTGCCGACATATCTGCCTTTCCTGAGCACCGTGCATCTGTCTGCCACATCCATTATTTCATTCAGTTTGTGGGTTATAAAAAGAATCGACTTGCCTTCGGCAGTCAGTCCGCGCATTATGCCCATGAGCTCCATAATTTCCTGGGGAGTGAGAACTGCTGTCGGTTCATCGAATATCAGGATCTCATTATCACGATAAAGCATTTTGAGTATTTCAACGCGTTGCTGCATCCCGACCGAAATATCTTCAATCAAGGCATCCGGCTCAACGCTCAGGCCGTATTTTTTACTGAGATCGATAATTCTCTGCCTGGCTTCTTTCTTCTTAAGAAATCCAAACTGATTTGGTTCAACTCCTAAAATAATATTATCGAGTACCGTAAATACTTCAACCAGCATGAAATGCTGATGTACCATTCCGATATGCAATGCATTTGCGTCATTCGGATTGTTTATTCTTACAATCTCGCCGTTCTTTTTGATAGTGCCGGATTCGGGCTGATACAGCCCGAAAAGAATACTCATCAGCGTGCTTTTCCCAGCGCCGTTCTCGCCGAGCAGGGCGTGTATCTCACCCTTTTTCAGGCGCAGTGTTATGTTGTCGTTTGCTTTGATACCGGGAAATTGCTTTGTAATGTTCAGCATTTCTATAACGT
>JAQVNH010000047.1 GCA_028703215.1 Eubacteriales bacterium | reverse complement strand
TGCCGCGAGTTCCTCTACGTCGACGATGCTGCGAAGGGGATCGTGCTTGCGGCCGAGCGTTACGATAAGCCAGACCCGGTAAACCTCGGAGCGGGCTTCGATTTCATCTTCCAGCAGTTTGGTTATATCACTGTCATATATCGGCACCTGCTGATTTATTTGAGTGTCGGGATCGATTTGCCCTTGAGTATTGGATGGGACCTGATTTGATGAGGAAGACTGATCCTGGCTGTCATCGTTTTTTTTGCCGCAGCCTCCAAGAAGAAGGATAAAAATGAGAGAGAAAACAATTATCCGTTTAAGACCTCTTGTCCCGTCTTTTATCATATTCATGCCGCTTGCTCCCATTTTATATAATTCAGCGCCGGGATAATCTTGCTGAAGAAATACAATAAAATGTACTTTGACTAAATATGGAAGATTATTTTCTCAAGTTATATGGGTCAAGTTTACGATATCATAAAAGTCATTTAGATGGCAAGCGGATTCATATCAGCTTTCAGAGGATTTGAACATTATATTTCTTTGCTTCGATTTCAATATCCTTCGGAAGAGGTGATTCGCATACCCAGACATCGATATTTCTGAGGTGCGCATAGGTAAATGCCTGGTCTTTGTTTATTTTGCCCGAATCAACCAAGGCGATGACCTTATTCGCCTTGCTGACCACCTTTCTTTTCAGCTCTCCTTCGTATGGATTTGATACGGTAAATCCGTGTTCATTTGAGAATCCCGAGGCTGACATGAATGCGAGGTCTATATTGATTGAATCAAGCAGTGCCAAGGCATTCGGTCCTGACATAGACAATGTGTTCCTGTTTAGTTGTCCGCCCAGGGCTACGACAGATATTTTATTTTTTTTGAGCAGTTCAAGCGCGATATTGACGCCGCTTGTTACTATAGAATAAGTCTCGTCGGCGAGCATCCTTGCAAGACACATGATCGTGCTTCCCGCATCAAGGTAGATCGAGCGTCCATGTTCGACAAGACTTATGGCTTTGGAAGCGATTTCGAGTTTAGCTTCAACATTTTCCGCCGCTCTCCTCGTGTAGGCATCTTCCTCGTCCTTGAGCACAGCCAGCCTGGACGTACTTACAGCACCGCCGTAAGTACGCACGGCATGGCCTTTGTTTTCAAGACTGATCAGATCCCGCCGAAGTGTCATTACAGACACTTCGGGGAAGAGATCTTTTAATTTTGAAAGCTGTATTTCACCCTTTTGTTCAAGTAACTGAAGAATTCTGTCCTGCCTGCCGTTATCCAAATCAATACCCCCAATGGCATCAGATCCCGCCTTTATTTCTCCTCAGCTGTTCGTTGACAGTAAAGTTGTTTTCAGCGACATGATCTTTCAGTGGCATGATCTTTTCATGGAAAGCGTCTACCAGCCACTGCGCCTGCGGGAAGAAATAGTCCTCGATTTCGTGCGCGGGAGTTATCCAGTTGCGCGATCCAACAACTACGGGCGGGGCGTCAAGATAGTCAAAGGCGGTTTCGCTGATAGTCTGCGCCATATCCTTCAAATGTGACCCGCGTTCGCATGCGTCGCTTGCCAGGATTATCCTCCCGGTTTTTTTAACGGATTCTATTACTTTTTCGTAATCAAACGGAACAATGCTTCTGGCATCTATTACTTCAGCGGATATTCCATACTTTTCCTCAAATATATCTGCTGCCTGAAGAGCCCTGTAAAGAGTCGCTCCGACCGACAATATCGTCAGGTCCTTCCCCTCCCGCTTTATATCGGGCTCGCCGATCGGTATTTCATAATATCCTTCCGGCACACCGCCCTCATGGAACATTTCTCCGATATCATAGATCCTTTGGCTTTCAAAGAATATCACGGGGTCAGTACCCATAAGCGCGCTGTTCATAAGTCCCTTTGCATCGTAAGGCGTGGCGGGGAATACGACCTTCAGTCCCGGGATGTGCGCGGCTAGAGAAGTCCAGTCCTGAGAATGCTGAGCACCGTACTTGGAACCGACTGATACTCTGAGCACCACCGGCATTTTCAGTTCTCCGGCGCTCATGGACTGCCATTTTGAAAGCTGGTTGAATACTTCATCGCCGGCGCGTCCAAGAAAGTCGCAATACATAAGCTCTGCAATAACGCGGCCGCCCGAGAGTCCATACCCTACTGCCGAGCCTACTATCGCCGCTTCGGAAATTGAAGAGTTGAACAGACGGTTGTACGGCAATGATTCAGTCAGCCCTCTGTAAACTGCAAACGCCCCGCCCCAGTCTCGGTTTTCTTCTCCGTAAGCCACAAGAGTCGGGTCCGTATAGAATTTGTGTATTATTGCCTCAAATATCCCGTCGCGCAGCTGATAAACCCTGTTTTTCGAAACAGGCTGGCCATTCTCCGTTGCCGTTCTGACCTTCTTGCTTATCTGGACTACTCTTGGATTTTCCTCCAGAGGAATGAGAGTCTCGCAATCTCCGTCCTCCATTTTTTCGATCTTCTTATTCGAAAACATATAAGTTCCAATCTTCTCGGGTTCTATTTTCGGGGATTTTGTGTCATCTGTCGCTGTCCTTACTACTTCGGTCAGTATTTCCGAAATGTTCTGCCTTATTGATTCGAACTCGTCTTCCTTGGCGATGTTCGCCGAAATCAACTCTTTCTTGTAACTTTCTATCGAATCCTGCTCGACCCAGGCATCTATCTCCTCTTTTGTCCTGTAGCTTGAAGCGTCCGACGGAGAATGGCCTGTGAATCTGTAAGTAAGAGTATCAAGCAGGACCGGTCCCTGTTTGTTTTCAATTATTTCTTTCTTTCTTCTGATCGCATCGATAACCGCAAGAGGATTATAACCGTCTACCCTTTCAGAGTGCATCTGTTCAGGATTGATCCCGGCGCCGAGTCTTGCTAGTATCTCATAGCCCATTGTTTCGCCGGAGGTTTGTCCTCCCATTCCATATTGATTGTTCATGAAATTAAAAATCAGCGGAAGACCGCCCTTGTATTCGCCCTCCCAAAGCTTCTTGTACTGATCCATGGTAGCAAGCATAAGGGCTTCCCAAACAGGCCCGCAGCCCAGCGATGCATCCCCTATATTTGCTATGACGATCCCCTTTTTGCGGTTGATTTTCTTGTAAAGAGCCGCCCCTACGGAAATATCCGCAGAGCCTCCGACTATGGCATTATTCGGATATATTCCGAGCGGAGTGAAAAATGCGTGCATCGAGCCGCCCAGTCCCTTGTTGAAACCGGTCTCGCGCGCGAATATTTCCGCGAGCGTCCCATAAAGCAGAAAATTCATAGCCAGCTGCTTTACGCTCTCTGTTTTTGTTATTCCTTCCGCTACCTTCAAAACAGCGCCGTCAAAATAGCTCTCCATTATTTCCGTAAGAGTTGCATCATCTGTTTTTTCAATAGCCGAAAGGCCTTTTGCCAGGATCTCGCCATGGCTTCTGTGCGAGCCGAAAATAAAGTCGTCTTTGTCAAGCAGAAACGCCTGCCCGACGGCTGAAGCCTCCTGTCCCATCGACAAATGCGCGGGACCGGGATGGTTGTAACTGATACCGTTATACTCGCCCGTCACCTTTATTTTGTTGAGCATGGTCTCGAATTCACGAATTATGGACATGTCTCTGAATATCCTCATGAAATCATCCCGTGAAAAATTGCCCGTCTCGTCCTTAACTGTCTTGTCATATTGGTTTACGGGTATGTCCTTGAATTTTATCCACCCTTTTTGTCTCACTTGATTCGGATCAATATATTGGCTTTTTGGCATTTTTAACACTCCTTTGTTGTGTGAAATTTATTATATCGGCTATGCGTCTTACTCAAAAGCGAATATCGCCTCCCTGATTATCTCGCTTACGGTGGGATGCGGGAACACGAGCTCCTTAATGTCCTCGATCCTCATTTCCATCTCTATCATCATGCCCGCTCCGAAAATTATTTCAGATGGATAGGAGCCTATCATATGAACGCCGATTATCCTGTTTGTTTTCTTATCGGCTATCACCTTGCATATTCCGTCCCCGCCTTCATTCTCGGCAACGTATCTTCCGCTGTAACGCATCGAGATACTCGAAACCTTGCATTCGATCCCCTTCGCGGCCGCTGACTCCTCGGTTTCACCGACACTGCCGACTTCCGGATTAGTATATGTGACGGCTGGGATCGAGTCATATCTGACCCGATCTCTTTTCCCGAGCATGTTGTTCACACACACTTCAGCCTCTCTGTAAGCGGCATGCGCAAGCATATAAACTCCGTTTACATCTCCCGCGGCATAAACGCCGGGGATATTTGTCCTGCCAGTCAGGTCTGTTTTGATATGGCCTCTTTCAGTTTCGACATTTATGCTCTCAAGGCCTAATCCCTCTGTTGCAGGCCTTCTTCCGACCGACATGAGCACTTTATCGCAGACCAGATTTACTTTTGCTCCATCTTTCTCAAAAACGACACTGTCCCCTGTGATCTCGGTTACTTTTGCCGACAGATGGAAATCGATGCCTTTTTTTATGTAATTGTTCATGAGCAGCTTGGATATTTCGATGTCGGTATTGCCGGCTATGTGGTCGAGCATTTCTATGACAGTCACTTTACTGCCGGCCGAATTGAAGTACGAAGCCATCTCAAGTCCTATGACTCCTCCTCCGACAACAGCAAGAGAATTGGGTATCTCGGTCAAATCAAGAATTTCTCTGTTTGTCAAAACAAAGCCTTTTTCAAGTCCTTCTTTTGCTCCCGGTATCGGCGGTATTATCGAGTTCGAGCCCGTCGCTATAAGAAGTCTTTTTCCTGTATGTGTCTCTCCGCCGGCCTCCACATTAAAGCCTTCCGTATTTCTTCCGGTTATGACGCCGGCAGCTTCCAGAACCGTGACGCCATTCTTTTTTAATGCTGCCGTAATGCCGGAGACAAGCATCTTTACGACTTTATTCTTCCTTTTGACGACTGCGCCATGGTCAAGCGCGGCACCTTCGGTCGTGACGCCGTATTTTTCCCCGTGCCTTGCATAATCATATATTTTTGCTGAGTTCAGCAGAGTTTTGGACGGGATGCAGCCCTCGTTGAGGCAGACTCCTCCAATGAACTTTTTTTCTATCAGCAGTGTCTTCATTCCAGCGTGTCCCGCTCTTTCGGCTGCGATATAGCCGGCAGGACCGCCGCCGATAATTATCAAATCATATAGCAATTTTCTTCACCTCGTCTGAAATATTTTGCGGTCACTTTTGTTGGTTACTTAATATTACTTCTGAAATTTTCAAGGAAAACAGTCAGATCCTTAAGGAATCTGGCTGCCGGAGCTCCGTCTACCGCTCTGTGATCAAATGTCAGCGACAGGCCCATCGCAGGGTAGAAGCCGGCGGCTCCGCCTTCGTTTCTGAATCTTTGTGTTATGTTGTTTACCCCCAGTATCCCTGTCTGCGGAGGATTCAGCACAGGCGTGAAAGATTCCACTCCCAGACCGCCCAGGTTGGTTACAGTAAATGTGCCTCCCTTGAGCAGATCGGGATTTATCGTGCCTTTTTGGCATTGCTCGACAAGAGATTTCGCTTCTGTGCAAATTTCTGAAATCGATTTTGCGTCTGCGTTGAATATTGTCGGGACCATCAGTCCGCGCTCTGTGTCGATCGCCACGCCGAGATGCACATGCGCGAAGTAGCGCATTTTTTCATCAACAAGATTTGCATTCAGGCTTTTATGCATCAGAAGTACTCTGGATACCGCAAATAACAGGACATCGTTGAGAGTGATGTTTGGCATTCCCTGCGCCTGCATGTTTTCCTTGACCCAGCGTCTGTATTCGAGAATGTCCGCCGCATTAAATGAGGAATTGAGCGTAAGCTGCGCGGTCGTTGATAATGAAGCAAACATGGCGTTTGCTATCACCTTTCTTATGTTCGTGAGCTTAACCTCTGTGTAATCGCCAGCTGAAACCTCGGCTTCGACGCCAGATCCGGATTGCCGCCCTGAAACCTCGGCATCTGCAATATCCTGCAATGTGGTTCTGCCTCCGAGCCCTGTGCCTGCTCCTGTGCCGGTGAGACCTGCTGCGAATGCCGCTTTCGTTCCGGCAGATCCCTGCTGCTGAAGCGCGATTATGTCCTTTTCAATTATTCTTCCGTCCGGGCCTGAACCTGCAGCTCTGCTGAAATCAACTCCCGCCCTCTCCGCAAGGTTTCTCGCCCTAGGCGAAGCCACGGGGACAGGTTTAGTGGCTCCTTCTGCTGCGACCACGGGGACAGGTTTAGTGGCTCCTTCTGATTCCTCTGCGGTGTCTGCAGCAACAATGTCAGGTTTAATAGCCTTTTCCGTCGCTTCGCCTCCTGGCGAATAAGGAGAAGGATCCTCGCCTTCATCACCTATTACGCAAACATTTGTTAAAACAGGCACATCCGCATCCTCTTGATAAAATATTGCCAGTATTATTCCGTCGATTTTTGATTCCTCGTCGAATGATGCCTTATCTGTCTCGTAAGTAAAAAGCAAATCCCCTGCTTTTACTGCGTCTCCTACCTTCTTATGCCATTTTACGATTATGCAGCTTTCCACAGACTGTCCTTGTCTTGGCATGATAACCGGAGTTGCCATAATACCCCTCCTTTAGCAATTTATGATAGATGTTATCTTAATTTTGTTAGAAACTAACATTTGTAAGAACATAATATCAGGGACACTGCTTTGTGTCAATATATTATTTCTGTTCCAGCGCCTGTTGCGCATGATATGAACTTCTGACAAAAGGACCCGAGGCGACATGGCTGAAACCGGCTTCCAGCGCTTTAGATCTATAGTTGTCGAATATTTCCGGGCGTATGTATTCCACAACCGGATGATGAAGTTTAGATGGTGCAAGATATTGTCCTATCGTGAGAAAATCACACTTTTCCTTTCTTAAATCATCGAAGACTTTCAACACCTCATCTTCGGTTTCCCCGAGTCCCAGCATAATTCCGGACTTTGTAAATATCCCGCTTTTTATGGACTTGACCCTGCCAAGCAGCTCCAGAGACCTCTTGTAGACTGCCATTGGTCTGACTTCCGGATAAAGCCGCGAAACAGTTTCAACATTGTGGTTGATAATATCCGGATCGGCGTCGATGACTGTCTTGAGAGCATCCGGATCCCCCTTGAAATCTGGAATGAGAACCTCGATCGTTACCGAGCTGTTATATTTTTTTATCATGCCGACCACTTGCGCAAAATGTCCCGCTCCTCCGTCACTTAGATCGTCCCTTGTCACGGAAGTGATCACAACATGCTTAAGTCCCAATTCCGTGACTGCCTGCGCCACATGGATCGGTTCCAGGCTGTCGACCGGATCAGGAGGATTTTTTTCGACATTGCAGAAAGTGCAAT
>JAQVNH010000046.1 GCA_028703215.1 Eubacteriales bacterium | reverse complement strand
ATCGGCGGGAACAGCCACATCGGCCGCATATATAGGGATCTCAGCGGTGAGGTCGTCAAAGTAAACCTCTCCGGTTTCCTGAACATTTGACATTTGCACGACATATATTCTTTTTACAAATGCCGGTGTGAATCCGTCCAGATCGGCCTCGAGATGTTTCCAGCCTGTCCAGTTGAGGGAATTTGAAAGAACCAGCCGCTGTACATTTCCGCCGGTATCGATCACTTCCGCCCGCACCTGCGCGGTGCTCGCCTTTGTATTGTAAACCTCAAGAGACAGCTTGATGGCCGAGGGCTCAAGCGGGATGGGATAAATGAAATCCAGGTATGCCGCCCGGGTATTGTCCGGCTCATTCAAAAAGTTAAAAGCCAGCCTGCCGGAGATATTCCCGGAGACCGCATGATTGTAGGAAAGGCCATAAGAGCCCGTCACGCTTTGGGGATAGCCCGAAAACGTTCCGTTAAACATTTGAAAATCATCGAGCGGCAGCGTCCAGTGCTTTGGCACCCTCACTCCTATATAAGCGACCGCGTTTCCGAGAGTCGCTTTGATATAGCCATTGCTCTCGGCATTTGCTGTAAACACTCCGCTGGCAACAACTCCCGGCGCAGGATTCGAGCCATCTCCGACCACGCTGAAGGTTATATCGCGTGCATTTATGAGCGCTCTTCGACCGCGGGCATCAGCAGCTTCAAATGTCAGTTTTTGCGTTTCTCCGAGGACGAGTTCGATGATGTCGCTGCCCGGAATAAGAATTTCCGGAGGTTCGAGCACGGTTATATCATAGTATGATGTGACTCCGTTGTATGTCGCTGAAATTTTTCCGCTTCCGGCAGCCGAAGGATAAAAAGTATTGCCGGAAAATCTGCCGCTTACACCGACCGCGCCCCATATTATATTTGATGAACTTATACTTACGGGGTTATAGTATTCGTCCTGCGCTTTTGCGGTGAATGTCCGGGAAGAACCGGCGAATATGCTGCTGTCCTCGCAATCAATTACCAATCTTGCAACTCCGCCGGCAGGCGCCCTCGAAAATACACCGACGGCATTTGCCACTCTTCTCAAAACGCCTTCAGAAGGAGAATTGACGACCTCGGCCGAGATGTTGCCTGCAAGCCTTGCCACCATTGCGGTCGAACCGCCCCCGTCAAAGTTTACGGCATTATAGGCG
Organism: Eubacteriales bacterium; assembly: GCA_028703215.1. GTDB lineage: Bacteria > Bacillota > Clostridia > Acetivibrionales > STF1-152 > STF1-152. Next base: position 6,438 of record JAQVNH010000046.1, on the reverse strand, counting down.
CCAAGGCGTATCATCAGTTCAGCCAGCTCCGTCTGAGTAAGTCCGATGCTGGAATTTTGCCGTCCGTCAACCGTTACCATGATAAGCTCTTTTCCGTTTCTTGAAACGCCCATAGCCGTGCGCGGATTCCTTCCGGGCGAACTGTTGCTGAAACTTGAAGGTATAACGCCGTTCTTCAGAATCAGTGAACCGCCTGTAACGGCCATTTGAACCCAGTTCCAGTCTGTGGGTCCGGTTATTATATGAAAACTGACCTTGTCTCCCGCCTTGAATTTCGTCTGCAGCATCGTGCCTCCGACTCCTTTGGATACTATGACAAATCCGTTTGAGGGAATTGTGACTGCGGCTTTCCCGCTTCGTATCTCGGTCACGGTTTCATCCTGCACTATCACTTCCACGATATCGCTGCCGGCAGTGCCCGCAGACATTGTGCTCCATGTTCGGTCTATTACGGTGAGGTCGGTATAGCTGTAGTAAGGTCTGTTATATCTTGTGACAAATGTCACTCCCGCGGAACTCTCGAGCCACATCTCGGTTTTCCAGAAGTCGCACAGGATATCTCCGAAATCACTTATGGAAAGTGTAGCCATCGAGCTGGTGGCATTATTGAGTTCCATATAAGCCGTTTTTATCTGTCCGCTGTCAACAACTGCGCCGATAGGGATTATCTTGTTGTTCGAGCCTGTGTACATAAAAAAGCTTCCGTTGACTGCAGCGACGGCTTTTTCGGTTTGCGCCGCGGTCAGAGGCGAGATGGTGTTCTGTATTGAATCCGGATCTGTCATCACATCCGCATAGACATACGGATCTGTCATGTCAGCTCTCACGACACTGATCGACAGCCAGCCTTCTTCGGTATAACTTTTGATTTTCTCAAGGGTGATGCCTCTCGAGATAGTCTGCTTTTGGGACGTTTCGTATATGGTTCGCGGCATGGCCAAAACCCCGGAACCATAAATCAGTAAGGCTGATATGGCAGTCGGGATCATCAAAGGGATCCTTTTGATCTTACACATCCTATTCGGAAAACTGTTTTCACTTTTAGAACTTACGCTGTTTTTCATCATACGGTCGCAGTTATTGGCTGAACCTGCCGTAACAATAGTCTGCGGCAATGTTTTAGGATTTTTCTTAAGTAAATTCATCATTCTCTCCATCCGTCCAAACCGGCGCGCTTGATTGCGCCAAGTATGTTGTATTTTACCTTACGATTCTCTTTTGCCAGCGCCGCCAGAATATCTGCCACAATCTTTCTTGAGCTGTGACCGGCTTCTGTGCAGGGATTTGGAATGGTGCTGATCTTGTACTTGTTAATAAATCCTTTTATGTCTTTTTCCCACACATAGGAGAGCGGGCGTATCAGGTCTAGGTCAGTTCTTTTAAGGTGTGTTACCGGTGAAAATGTGTGCAGTCGTCCCTCGAAAAGCGTGCTGAGAAGAAATGTTTCTATCAGATCATCGCAGCTGTGGGCAAGAGCGACTTTATTGCATCCGAGCCGGAGCGCGGCGTTATTAAGAGCGCCTCTTCTGAGGTTGGCGCACATCGAGCAGGGATTTTCCTCTTTTCTGACCTCAAACACGATTTTGCCGATCTGGGTCTCTTCGACGGTATAAGGCACACCGAGAGCTTCACAGTAAAGCTTTATCGGAGCCGTGTCGAATTCGCCGATGCCGAGAGTGAGAGTAACGGCTTCGAGCTCAAATTTAAAAGGGAAATAGCTGCGGAGCTTGGCAAGAGCGGTCAGCAGAACCATGCTGTCTTTTCCGCCTGAGACACCTATGGCGACCCTATCGCCGTCATTTATCATGTCATAATCCTGCACCGCGCTTCTTACAAGGCCTGTAAGCCTCTCGATCTCTAAAGTGACCACCCTCCGCCCAATTTGATACCCTTATTATAGTTTACATATATTGACGTAGCAAGTTCGCATAATGTTGCGGAGGGTTTATTTCATTTGTGCAACTTTATCTTGAATTAAGCGCAAGTATGTAGTAAAATACATTTTGCATTGATTCAAGCTCAGATCATGTATCCGGCGGGGTGTAGCTCAGGTTGGCTAGAGCGCGTGGTTTGGGACCATGAGGCCGGAGGTTCGAATCCTCTCACTCCGACCAGTAAGATGACATGCAAAAAGATAATATGCTGGTGTAGCTCAGCAGGTAGAGCAGCTGATTTGTAATCAGCAGGTCGGGGGTTCGAATCCGTCCACCAGCTCCAAAAAACAGTCCATACGAAGTCATGGGCTGTTTTTTTATACTCGAGGCGGATTCGAACCCGGAAGGGCGCGAGCGTGAGTAAAATGACCTGAACGGTCATTTTACAGCGAGGGTAGGAGCCCGGCACCGAAGCGAAGTTTTGCTCTGCAAAACCAAATCATGATATAATGACCATAAAGCAGTCATTAATGACTGATTTGCATCGGCGTTGCCGCTGCCCGCCGCTGACGCGGTGAAGTTTTGTTTCACAAAACCAAATCATGATATAATAAATTGCCGGACACGAAATTACTGAACATGAAATGAGTGGTCAATCTGGAGCTCACCTTGTTCTGATAAAATTTTAATCAAATCGGATTATTTCAATATCGCTTTGGAGGGAGGAAGTTACGATGGCACGCGCCTCAGATATTATGAACAGGAAGGTCATATTTGTCCATCCGGAAACATGCATCGAAGAGGTAGTCAAAATATTCAAGGATAATAATATACGCGGTCTGCCTGTGGTTGATTCAGACCACAAGGTTGTCGGCGTTATTTCAGAAAGCGACATTTCCGAATACTCAAAAGAACTCCATGTCACTCCCCTGATAGGCTTTACCGGATGGGTTTCGCCATATACGGACGTCTCTCAGATCGCCTCATTCAACAAAGGAATAGAGCTTTTATCCAGCGCCAAAGTTGAGGACGTCATGTCAAAGAAAGTCATTGCGGCGAAGGAAATGACGACATTCCACGAAGTGGTCGCCCTCATGAAAAAAAGTTCTGTGAATCGTATTCCTGTCGTGGATGGCGACAATAAACTGATCGGCATCATAACCAGGCAGGATCTGCTGACATATCTGGCGGAGAAAGAAGAAAAAGAGTAGCATCGCTTGCGAGGCTCTCACGCCGCATCCGAATCATGCTCACATAACTCTTGTGTGCTTTATCCCGTCTTTCAATAAATCAAGGGTTACAATAAATACACCAATAAAAAGCCGATACCCCAGCTTGCGAGGTTAGCAACTATTCCGTAGGCGCACCTGCGACCGGTGCTCCTTCCGGTCAGCCACCTGATGTAGATCAGAGTCTCGGCAATGATAATGCCTATCTCAACCGGAAATTGAATAAAAAATGCCAGTTCCGATCCTCTCGCATTTAAAGCTGCGATTACTGCAAAGGTCAGCACTGCATGCGTGATCAGGTTTGCAACAAGGAATACCTTCCAGTTTTTCTTAAAGGAAAAGCCGAAAAGGACCAATACCACTCCTTCAATAACAAGCGTCAGTATCAAAGTGGTAAGGAATTGATTCAGGATACTTCCGGTCGTCTTTTCGGGCAGGGTTATTTTTCCGGTCTCATAGTCATAGGTGATACTGCTCTGGAGAGTTTCCCTCTTCTGTGTCTCCGAAACAGCAACTTTTCCGCTTTCCGTCACGACTATTACCCGATATGAAGCCGGCACGCCGAAATAGCTGAAGGCATGCAGCATCCCGCCTTCTTCGGGCGCTCCCTCGAGCGAACCCCAGAGAGGTCCCGCCGTACCCTGAGCAATTGCAGGATACCAGCCTTCGTTTTCATGGGAATAGAGCAAGGCGAGCATACTCTGATCCAGCGCCGCTTTTTCTTCATCAGTCAGGTTCGGGTATGTGTCTTTGTCCTGTATGAGCAGATCCAGATAATACTTTTCGCCGGGAGGATTCAAGACATGGATGGAAAGGGAGGGCTTCGCGCCAACATCCGCATAGGAAGCCAAGGGGAAAGATAAAACTATAAGAAATATAAGAAAAAACCACAATCTGCTGACGATTTTTTGCTTCATGCCTATGCATCTCCTTATAATATTAATCTTTCATATAGTTATGAGATTTTGCGGATCGATGAATGGCAGCCGTTGAAAACGAAAAATTTTGAAATATAATTCTGAAAGCACTCTCCACTATTTTAGCAAACGCGAAGGGATTTAACAATAATGAATTTAACAAGCGACAGCCGGAGCCATCTTAATACTTGCCGGTAAAACTATTCCCGCCTCAGCCAAGCCTGATACTGCAATCGCATAATGCCGGCGCAGGCACGAACGGCTATCCTTCCGCCCGCAGCCCTTGATTTTGAAACTCGTGTCCTATATACTTAACAATATTGTTTTAATACATCATAATAAGACTTGGTTATAGCGGGAGGCGCGTTGATGCTAGACTACGAAGAAATCTGCAAATTGATTCCCCACAGATATCCGTTTTTGATGATAGATAGGGTGCTTGAAGTCGAAGCGGGAAAATCGTGCAGCGCAATAAAATGTATTTCGGCAAATGATCCGTTCTTTCAGGGACATTTCCCGGGGCATCCGATAATGCCCGGAGTACTTGTTGTTGAAGCTCTGGCTCAGACCGCAGGTATCGCGATCGCAATGTGTGACACTGCCCATCATAAACTGGGGTTGTTTACCGGGATCGAGAAGATGAAATTCAGACACCGTGTCGTTCCTGGCGACGTGCTGACGCTCAAAGCCGAAATAATCCAATTCAAGAGAAATTTTGCCACTGCCGCAGTCATCGCGAAGGTAAACGAAGATACCGCCGCAGAAGGCGAAATCAAATTTTTGATGACGGAGAGGCCAAACCCGTAAAAATATCTCCAACAGCATTAACATTTCCTGCGCCCATTGTTACCACAATATCTCCGGACCTGGAATTATCCTTGACGTACTGCGCGGCGCTCTCAAAACTATTCATATATACAGCCTTTCCGGGCTGTATTTTATTTATCTCCGATACAATGTCCTTCGAACTGATCTCGCCCGTGTCTTTCTCGCGCGCCGCATAAATGTCGACCATGACGACAGTGCCGGCTTTGTCAAACGCTGATGCAAATTGCGTAAGAAGCGCTATGGTTCGTGAATATGTATGCGGCTGATAGACGCACCAAAGTTTTTTTGGGCGCGCGCTTGCAAGCGCACTAAGAGATGCGGATATTTCAGTAGGGTGATGGGCATAATCGTCAAACAACCTGACTTCATCGACAATACCCTTAAATTCCAGCCTTCTGTTTATACCGGTAAATGCCGCAAGTCCGTCCCGTATCTCATCAAAACTGCAGCCGAGCACGCTGCACGCAGCCACAGAGGCGAGCGCGTTGTAAACATTGTGTCTGCCGGGGATCTTAAGGCTTACCCTGCCGGACTCTTCACCATTGCCGCAAAGCATGAATTCGGGGAATCCATTGCCGTCTATGGTGATACACTTTGCGCTCCAGTCAGCATCGCTGTTTTTAACTGAGAAGGCGACTTTATTGCAACTCAACTGGCTCATTACAGTCATGGCGTTGCTGTCGTCAGCGCATGCGATTACATATCCGTTCTTAGGAATAAGCCCGGCAAATGCCAAAAATGATTCACGCACGTGCGCCAGATCGCGGAAATAATCCGCATGGTCATATTCAATATTCAAAATGATTCCTATATATGGTTTAAGTTCAAGAAAACTTTCGCGGTATTCACAAGCCTCGGTCACAAAATATTTATGTCCTCCCGCCCTGACAGGACCGCCTATTGCCTTGAGGTTGCCGCCGACATGGATGGTCGGATCCTTGCCTGCTCCCAGAAGGATCGATGCGATCATCGCTGTCGTGGTCGTCTTGCCATGTGTGCCCGCGACCGCAACCGAGTCGCTGTAGTCTGTCATGAGACGACCGAGCAGGACCGAGCGGGGCATTGCAGGGATTCCTTGCCTGCGCGCCGCCAGCAGCTCAGGGTTGTCGTCCCTGATCGCTGCTGTATATATGACCAGGTCGGGACTTTTCATATTTTTCGGATCATGTCCGATCGAGACGGCGATTCCCATGGAGCTAAGCTTATCCGTAACATCCGAAGCTGTCATATCAGAACCTGAAACCTCGAATCCGCGGCCGAAAAGGATCTGCGCAAGACCGCTCATGCTTATACCGCCGATGCCTATAAAATGTATGCGCCTCACTCCGGGAATATCACCCAGTATGTTATTCATATCAAAAAACACTCCGTCCGAATCGACCTGACAGCAAGATAAAGCCGCTGCTAACCAAGTAAAATGATACATCAATCAGATTGAAATGTAAATTATAGCGCTCTCTTCTTAATAAAGAAGGAAACAAGCAAAAGTCTAAAATAGCAGACAGGAATCCAAAATAATCACGATAGAACACTCTAAAACAGCGCCTGAATACAGGAATTGCAGGAATTTTTGTAAAAAAGCAGGAAAAT
>JAQVNH010000045.1 GCA_028703215.1 Eubacteriales bacterium | reverse complement strand
AACTGTTAAGGCATTTATTACAATGTATTATATTAAATTAGAATGGATATTACAAGCAGACCAGAGCTACTTGTCGATGTGAAGCACCTTGAATTTCAGCAGGCCGTCCGGCACCATGACTTCAATAATGTCACCCTTTCTGGTGCCAATCAGTGCTTTTCCGACCGGAGATTCGTTTGATATTTTCGCTTTACCGGGATCCGCTTCTGTCGATCCCACTATAGTGTACTCCATATCTTTTTTGGCTGCGATGTCTGATATGCGGACCTTGCAGCCGATACCGACTTTGTCTGTCCTTACCTCATCCTCGTCGATGATCTGCGCGTTTTTAAGCATTGTATCAAGCTTTGCGATCCTGATTTCCAATTGGGCCTGTTCATTCTTAGCTTCATCATATTCGTTATTTTCGCTGATGTCACCGAAAGCCAATGCTGCTTTGATTTTTTCCGCGACTTCCCTTCTCCTGGAGCCTTTGAGCATTTCAAGCTCATCCTCGAGTTCTTTCAGCCCTTCATAGGTGAGTATTACTTCTTTTCCCGCCATGGAGCATTTCTCCTCTTTTTATGAATAATATTTATTAATCATTCTCATTCAAGAAAAACGTTCCCGTTTCACAGGCAGTCTTTACATTCTCTGCTGCCTGTCTCAATCCGGAGTCAATCCAATGTCCTTGACCGAGATATTATATTTTACCCGATATGCAATGTCAATATAATGGTTTTAGCGCCATGTGCGCTATCTATAATAACTTAAGCCCAAGCTCTTTTTCAGTAGTCGTTCGGATTATTGATGCTGTAATTAGGAGCTTCTTTTGTGATGTTTATATCGTGCGGATGGCTCTCCCTGAGACCTGCTCCGGTTATCCTGATAAATTTGGTTTTTGTCTGCAGTTCCTTTATGTTTTTGGTCCCGCAGTAGCCCATGCCGTGCTTAAGACCCTCAACGAGCTGAAAGACAGTGTCGGACAAGGGTCCTTTGTATGGAACTCTTCCTTCTACTCCCTCGGGGACAAGCTTGTTTATGTCTTCCTGAAAATACCTGTCCATGCTGCCTTTTTGCATTGCGCCGACAGAACCCATTCCCCTGTACACTTTAAATCTTCTTCCCTGGTATATCTCCGATTCGCCCGGACTTTCTTCGGTACCCGCAAACAGGTTTCCAATCATTATTGTACTCGCGCCGGAAGCTATCGCCTTTGGTATGTCACCGGAATATTTGATCCCTCCGTCCGCAACAAGCGGAATGCCGTGTTTTACGGCTTCACTGTAGCAGTCTGAAATTGCGGTTATCTGAGGAACGCCGATGCCGGCGACCACTCGCGTCGTGCATATGGAACCGGGTCCGATGCCTACCTTTACAGCATCCGCTCCAGCCATGACAAGATCACGGGTGCCTTCGGGGGTGGCGACATTTCCCGCTACGAGTTGTATGTCCGGATAAGCGATCTTTACATCTCTGACAGCGTTCACTATATTTTTCTGATGGCCGTGCGCCGAATCCAGAACAAGAACATCGACCTTGGCATTTATAAGAGCTTCGACCCTCTCCATCATATCCTGCGATGGTCCTATTGCTGCGCCTGCAAGCAATCTTCCGTTATGGTCTTTTGCGGAGTTCGGGTATCTGATCGCCTTTTCGATATCTTTTATTGTTATAAGACCTTTGAGATAACCCTTCCTGTCAACTATCGGAAGTTTCTCTATCTTGTGCTTCCGTAGTATCTCCTTAGCCTCATCCATGGTTGTTCCCTCTGGCGCGGTTATCAGGTTCTCCTTAGTCATGACATCATCTATTTTTTGATTATAGTCAGTTTCAAATCTCAGGTCTCTGTTTGTTATTATTCCAACAAGTATGCCATTTTCGGTTATCGGAACGCCTGATATTCTGTACTTTTCCATTAGTGCCACGGCATCGTAAACGAAATGGTCTCTTGAAAGAAAAAACGGATCCACAATGACTCCGTGTTCTGACCTTTTGACCTTATCAACCTCCGTTGCCTGATCCAGGATGGACATGTTCTTGTGTATTATTCCGATCCCGCCCTCTCTTGCGATGGCTATCGCGAGCTTGAAATCGGTTACCGTATCCATAGCGGCGCTTATAAGCGGAATGCTGAGTTTGATTGACTGAGTGAGATACGTGGAAACGTCGGCTTCCTTCGGGAGGATTTCCGACTTTCCCGGTACGAGTAAAACATCATCAAATGTAAGTCCTTCTTTTTTAAATCTCTCATCCATAGAATGATACCCCTTTCTTCGGATAAGCCGTTTTAACGCCTGGAAACGATATGATTGCGGTCTGCCGACATGAATGTTTCGTCTTTTTATATTCTAATCATTATACTATCAGGATATAGTCGCGTCAAGAAAAATAGGCGTAATGATCGTGTCCGCAAATTGCAAATTAAAATGAAACGCTTTTTCTCTGTTAAAACAAAAATAGCGGCTTCTGACGGCCGCTATTTTGGTGTGCCTGAATGCTATTTCTTTTCAAACTCAAACGGAGAAACGATATCTCCATATTTTTTCTTTGTTTCCTTAAGCCGGCTTATCTGTTCCTGCAATTCCTTACTGAAGGCTGCCGGCATATCGATACCGTTGAAAACTGCAACCATTCTTTCCATTTTTTCGAGGTATTTGCCGACTCTCAGCGAGAATTGCGCTATGTAGTCCTCGCGGCTGTAATCCTTGTTTCTTTCTTTTTTGAACATTTTTTTCAGATCTTCATACATAGGTATCATTCCTATGGGTGTTTTTAGCGCTTTATACTCTTTATGCACTCTTCCCTCCGCCCACAGTATCCATACTTTTTTGTCGGGTATGTCGTTGAGATATTTCCCGTCGCTTTTCAGAAAATAGTTTGTCGTGTATATCTTAGGCCTGACCTCGAGATTCTTCCCGAAAGCGAGGTGATTTTTAATATATTTTTTCAGCGGAACCGACAGAAAATCAAGGTTTGCCATCGGGCTGTGTTCCCTGACGCCTTCTTTTCCTATAGTGGCAGCAGTCGTTTCCGACTCCACTGTCGAGCCCATGAATACTCCGTGCGCCCAGGTCAATGATTCGGCGATGGGTACCGATGTATCCGAGTCCCTTCCTCCGTAAACTATAGCCTGGACCATGACACCTTTGGGGTCATCCGCCTTTTTGTCGGCGTTGTCGAGTTCGCTTATCCTTATCGTATATCTTGCATTTTTATGCGCATAAGGTACGGGCTTGCCGTTTGCATCGGTTTTTCCCTTGAACCATTTGCCGGCAAAGTTAATGCCTTCCTCTGGAGGTTCCATTCCCATGCCAAGCCAGTAAGGCTTCCCGCTGTTTATCAGGACATTTGAGAATATTACTTCTCTCGGAGTAGTGAGCGCTTTGTAGATCAGCGCGTCATCCCTCGGATTCACATCCTGGATTATGCCGAAAATTCCCTGCTCAACATTGACCGCTCTAACTTTACCGTCCACTTTTCTCAGGTAGGCGATGTCGTCGCCTATGATAGTCTGTCCCGGGATCATTGCCGTGCTTGTTTTGCCGCACGCACTCGGGAAAGCTCCAGTAAAGTATGTTATCCTTCCGCGTTTTCCGTGCACTCCCATAAGGAACATGTGCTCTGCAAGCCAGCCTTCGTTGTTCGCTTTTTGTATGGCTAGACGGAACGCAAGTTTTTTGAGACCTACGCTGTTGCCGGCGTACTGATTGTTAATTGTGTAGACTCTGTTTTCTTCAAGATCGATGTAGATTCTTCTCTTGTCGACATCCATGCTTACGCCGTTCTCAAGACGTCCCGCCGAATGAAGAAAATACAGGAAATCCGCCGAACCGTTAAGTTTCTTGAATTCGTTATATCCGGATCTGTAGAGTATTGCCTCGGCGTGAGTTACGTACGCCGAGTCAGTGACCTGAAGTGCTTTAAGGGAGAACTGCGAATTAAGAGGCCCGAGCGCAAAAAAGCTGATAAGCATTTCCTTGCCTTTCATTGAACCGTCAACGATCGCCCTGATCTCGGGCACCCCTTCTTTCTTAAGGGTGTAATTCACATCAATACCCCAGTTTATATCCTTTGAAACCAGATATCTAGTGTGTTCCTTATCCCTGCCCTGGTCCTTCGGACCATCAAAGTGTATCGTGTGGCCCTGGGTATTCAGTTTAGCTTCCTCGCCGTTTTTTATCGCCAGTTCTCTGACATATGCCGCATCTTCCGGCGAATCTGTTATAACGGTAACCTTGTCAGGTTTGCATAGCGCTATTGCTTCATTGACATATTCCATTACTTTTGGGTTTTTTAATGCTTCGAGCTTTTTTAAATTCTTGTTATCCATCCAATTACCCCCTCAACATGCAATTAGTAAATATTATACTTTATTTGCTCGCGAAATCAAATAGATTTTATATGAAAGTGGGATCCATTTCAATGTTTATTTAAAAAAAGTGAATTAGAGAGATTCGCAAATTGCAAAATGCTGAGAGTCTCCCCCCTTCGATTCTCTTCTATTCCTTCATTTGAAAGGATATTTCTGATTTCTTCTTTTGAATTATTGAAATTTTCGGAGTTTGACAATGCATTCAGCAAAGTTTTCCTCCTTTGGTTAAAAGCGGCTCTCACAGTCCGAAAGAAGAAATCCCTGTCAAGGAGTTTGACCTGCGGTTTTTCATACACATCGAATCTCAGCACGGATGAAGTTACCCCCGGCTGAGGTACAAAACAGTGGGGCGGGACATCGGTAATTTTCCTAACGCTGCAATAATATCCTGCGGCAACTGTAAGGGCGCCGTAAGTCTTGGTTCCCGGGGCCGCAAGTATTCTATCCGCGACTTCCTTTTGCATCATCAGCACCATTATTTTTATTTTATAATTCTTTTCAAGCATCCGCATCAAAACCGGAGTCGTAATATAATACGGAAGATTGGCGATCACTTTGATCGGATCGCCTGTATCCCAGCTCAGCGCGGCAATTTCATCTGACAGACTTATTTTCATAATATCCGCATTCAGGATTTTCACATTTTCAGAATTGCCGAAAAGATTCTTTAGATACCCGAACAGCTTTGTGTCGATCTCAACAGCCAGAACCCTTTCCGCACGTTTAGCCAGCTCAGTCGTAAGACCGCCCATGCCGGCGCCAATTTCGACAGCGATATCATTTGATGAAATATTTCCGGCGTCCGCAATTTTTTGCAGGACAGCTCCGTCTATAAGAAAGTTTTGCCCGAGTGATTTTATCGGTCTGATTTTATATTCCTGAAATATATCGTGAAGCTTGCCCATGAAAACCCCGGCATCAAGTTAGCGCTAATCGTTTCTCAGCGCAAAAATGTCAACCTTTTGATCACGCAAAACATACACTCTCATATTCTTGCATCCCCACGCGTCAACGGTGACCTGGTCATTAAAATACAAGTCTATGAGATCTCCCTTTATCGCGCTTCCGATATCTGCGGCTATCGCATAACCGTAGTCCGGCACATTCCCGACACCCTCGACATATACCTTGGTGCCAAGCGGGATGACCCTGGGATCAACAGCAATAATACCAAGCCTGACCTGCATCCCGGTATATGTGATGCCAAACTGCGGATGATCCGGATGCTTTCCGGTGTCCTTATATGAAGCAGTATAGGAAGTAGCTCTCATTTCAAGCATTCTGTCATATCTTACCCGGTCTCCTCTTGAGTTGAAGAAATTCAGAATCGTGCCCATCTCAACAATCCTTGATACCGGTTCTCTGATGATCGTTTCCTTTTCCAGAATACGCGCTGTTTCGACGCCATTTACTATAAATACGTTGTAAACGCTCGCGCAGGTTCCCTCCCTGCCTTCTCTCAAAATGTTTTCGATACCTTCATCAAGCGAATCGTTTACTCTTTGCTCAACTCTGTAAGGTATCGTTTCCAGTTCGACATCAGTTTTTACCTCGCGGATCACCACCGGCTCCGCTGAAACAATGTCTTTTATTTCCGAATCTACTTGTTCCGAATTTGCAATAAAAGCTTCTTCCACGGGTTCCGCCGTGATTTTTATAACGCCCATAGATATTGCCACACAAGCTATTGACAGCAGACATCCGTAAGTAATCCTTATTCTTCTTTCCTTCTGTCTGCGTTTTATTTTTGCCTGACTTTCTTTCAAAACGTCCCTCCTAAATTTAGCATTTCTAAATCCCAGGCAATTTTAAACTAATTAATCGTGTTTGTCAATTTAACGGTTGAGCCGGTTCTTCAAATCTTGTCATATTGACGATAAACCACTCCTTCAGGGCTTCGTCAAAATCGATCTTTATCAGAAGCGAATTATCCCCGTTTACGATCATTTGGCCCGGCAAAACTTCTGTTGCAGCTTCAGGAGAAAAGACCGCGCTTATATCGACTTTAAAAATATATTTTTTTTGAAGGTCTCCGCCGTTATCTTCCGCATCCTCATCCTCGGTCAAACCCGCCGATACTATAGTCATCTCATCCAGCTTGCCTTCATACATCAGTTTAAACTCCGGAAGAGCGAAGTATTTCGTTCCCTCTTCGGCATGACTGTAAAGCATCTCATGTGCAGCCGCCAGGTCTTCGGCATTCATAGCCGCTGCCCACCGCTCGATTATAGCATAGAGAAAATCCGAATCAACCTGATCTTTTATGACCTTTATCGTAGCATCCTTGTCGGCTATCACTGAATTTAATCCCTCGATCTCCGAGCTTGCTTCTTCAAGATCTCCGTTCAAAGATTCGATATCCTCTTCAAGAACGGTTATATTTTCACCCAGCGCCTTTTTCTCTTCCTGGAGGTTTTCTATCTGACGCGTAAGGTAATTGATATTGCTGATGTTATTGGCATTGGTCCATTTGAGGTTTTCAATATCCTCAGCTTTCTTGTCCCTGTCCCAGATCAGGTAGTTGAATGCCACGAAAAACAGCAGTATCGCTATGCATATAAGCACAAGAATAAATTTTTTCATTATTATCCCCCTATATTAAAGAGCTTTTTGGCATTCCCCGCAGTGATAGCTGCTACATTTTCAAAAGTGTCGGACTTCAATTCCGCAATTTTCATGGCAATGTATTTCAGATGACCGGAATCATTGCGCGTCCCTCTGAATGGATGAGGGGCGAGGTACGGACAATCGGTTTCGATAAGAAGACGTTCAAGCGGCACATAGCGCACCACATCAAGAAGTTTCCTGGCATTTTTAAAAGTCACTACTCCTCCGACGGATATATAAAATTCGTTTTTCAGAACCTCTTTTGCCATTTCGACACTTCCCGAAAATGCATGAAAAGTACCTCCTGCTGCGCCGGCATTTTCACTCTTAATAATTTTCATGATATCCTCGTGCGCATCTCTGTCATGTACGATTATCGGTAGTTTCATCGACTTCGCAAGCCCGATCTGCAATGCAAAAGCCTTCTGCTGATCTTTGGAAAACGAACTGTCATAATAGTAATCAAGACCAATTTCGCCTATGGCTACAACTTTGGGGTCAGCTGCTTTCTGAGCAATGTAATCGAGGTCCCGCTCGCTAAAATTTTTGCAGCTTTGAGGATGAAGCCCAACTGATGCGTAAATAAAATCATATTTATGCGCAAGGGATATCGACTCCCCGATCGAATCTTTATCGCTGGAGATATTTATTATATAAGAAACTCCCTT
>JAQVNH010000044.1 GCA_028703215.1 Eubacteriales bacterium | reverse complement strand
CTCGCTTGCTTTGGGTGGAGCTTTGGCTGCTGTTACGATAACCATGAAGATACCGTGGATCATACTTATTGCGGGATTTGTCTATGTTATTGAAGCCTTGTCGGTAGTGATACAGGTCGTGAGCTTCAAAAGCACGGGACGCAGGGTCTTTAAAATGACTCCCATTCATCACCATTTCGAACTGTCAGGGTGGAAGGAAAACACCATCGTCGCAGTATTTGTTTTGGCCACAGTTGCTTTTGCGATAGCCGGACTGGCTGTTCTAAGGATAAATGTTTTCTGAAATACTGATAAAAAAGGTGCGATATGATTCGGGAAAGAAAAAAAACTTTTGACTTCATACTTCTGCTGACAGTGCTGATCCTGGTTGCAACAGGCATCGTGATGGTGCTAAGCGCGAGCACCCCGACTGCCCAAAGCAAATACAACGACATATACTACTATTTCAAAAAGCAGCTGATATTTGCAGCAATAGGTTTCGCGGGATTATTTTTCCTGGCGAACTTCGATTACAGAAAATTAAGAAAATTCGGAGCGCCGCTTCTTTTAGCCAGTATAGCTTTGCTTGTTCTGGTTCTTATACCCGGCATCGGTCAGCCTGTAAAGGATACATGGAGGTGGATACTTATCGCCGGATTTCAGTTTCAGCCTTCAGAAGTCGCAAAGTTCGCGCTTATACTATTCCTGGCGGGCAGTCTTGCAAAAAGGCAGGATACTCTGAAATATTTCTGGAAAGGATTTTTCCCTTATCTCATCGTCGTGGGCGTCTTCAGCGTGCTTATAATGCTGGAGCCTCATCTCAGCTGTACGATCATAATCGTGCTGATTTCACTTATAATGCTCTTTTCCGCGGGAGCGAAAAAAAGACACTTTCTGATATTGACCGGTCTGGGTGCAGGACTGGTTGCCTTTGCCTTGAAAAAATTTCCGTATATGCTTACAAGAGTGACCACATTTCTTGATCCCTGGAAGTATGCTCAGGATGAGGGCTGGCAGATAGTTCAATCTTTGTATGCCATCGGTTCGGGAGGTTTATTCGGAAAAGGCCTCGGACGCAGTCTGCAAAAGTACATGTATCTTCCGGAACCGCATAATGATTTTATATTTTCGGTAATTGCCGAGGAACTCGGTTTTATCGGAGTAACAGGAGTCCTGTTGCTGTTCGGATTGTTCATATGGAGAGGTATAAAGATTTCGCTGAATGCTTCAGATAGCTTTGGAAGTCTTTTAGCTGCAGGGATAACTTCTCTTATCGCAATACAAACTATACTCAATATCGGCGTGGTCACGGCATCGATTCCTGCGACCGGAGTTGCTCTGCCATTTTTCAGCGCAGGGGGCACGGCGCTTATAATGTTTATGGGAGAGGTTGGCATACTTCTTAATATTTCTCGTTACTCAAGATATGACCGGTTATGATCCGCCTTTAGATTTTTTTAGCTTGAAATTGCCATTTGCCTTGCATCGATATAATATTAATGTCGGAAGAGCAGGATAGCAGGAGTATACGTGTTAAGAATAAGAATATCGGAGGACTTTTTTGATCGAAGATCCAATGATCCTCTTAAAGTTGGCTAAGGCCGGCAATACAGAGGCTTTCGAAAAACTGATATTTAGTCATCAAAAAAGTGTTTACAACATGGCTTTCAGGATGCTTGGAAATCGAGAAGACGCCTATGATGCCTCACAGGAGGTTTTTATAAGGGTTTTCAGAGCGCTGCCCGGATTCAGAGAGCAGTCCTCCTTATCGACCTGGATTTACAGGATCACAAAAAATGTCTGTCTTGACTTGATAAGGAAAAATAAAAAACAGCACACTGTTTCCATAGATCAGGATAACGACTACGGAGAAGGGCCTGTTAGGATGCAGATCGAAGATCCCGGACCTGCTCCCGATGAAACTGCGGAACACAACGAGCTGGTCGGAAAGGTTCGGGAAGGCATAAGGAAACTGCCCGAACAGCACAGATTGATTATAATAATGAGGGATATGCAAAACTTTAGCTATGAAGAGATCGCAAAGATCCTGAGGTTGCCTGAAGGTACTGTAAAATCAAGGATAAACAGAGCAAGGAAAGCTCTGCGCGATATTATTGAAGACGGCAAGGAACTTTTATGACGGCGCGTGAGTCATAAGAAGCAAAAGGAGTGGTTCGTCAAGTGGAATGTCGTAAAATAAAAGAAAAAATCGATTTATATATAGACGGCCTTCTGAGTTTCGAGGAAAAGGAGCTGTTTGAGACGCACATCAGGGAATGCCCGGCCTGCAATCTTGAGTATACAAAATCAGCTGCTCTTGTTAATGCCGCAAGGGCAGTGAGAGAAGAAGAAGTGCCGGAAACATTTTCCGCCGATTTAAAGATCAGACTCGCAAAAGCCGCTCAGAGCAAGGAAGCATGGATACCTGATCTCTTCAGAAAACCCGCGATCAAGGTTTTTGCGGCAACTGCCGCGGCGTTGCTGATAATATTCATCGCCGGCGGGATATTCAAAAACGGCGTGGATTTATCAAACGGACAAGCCGGCTTAAAAGCTGAGAGCCAGCTCACCGATGCCTGCTATACGGATCCTCCCGGAGATGCCATCAAATACTCGGAAGAAACCCTGGCCGCAACCGGATTCGCTGCGTCACGTTTTTGCGCAAATACCGTCATAACGGTCTTAACTGAGAACCCGGAAGAACAGATGGATAACTTTGCTCTTTTTGCGGAGGCATATGGCGCAATACGTACAGATCCGGCAGAAGAATGCACTGAATCAGTCAATATGGCTCAGTCATATGCGGGATGCGATTTCTCAGTACCTAAGGATGCTTACGGAATTATAATGCAATATTTGAAAGACAAGTACCCGTCGGCGAATATCGATTACCAGGAAATATCGGTTCCCGGAGAGACTGAAAGCAACTATATCATAAACATAACGTTCAAAGATTGACATATCGAACCATTGACCGGTTTACTCATGTAAAATAAAACAACGATAACGGCAGCATTTACGGCTGCCTTTTTTTTGTGTACAATGTTAGTTGCCGATTAAAAGGACCGCGGAGATGAAATGTCCGAAAAATTAATGCTTATAGACGGAAACAGCATATTGAACAGGGCTTTCTACGGACTTCAGATGAAGAGCGCAGACGGGTCGCGTTCATCTTCCGGGATGCTTCTGAAAACTTCGGGAGGGATTTATACAAATGCCGTATACGGGTTTGTTAATATCCTGAACATGCATCTTGAAGCCGAAGACCCTGATTATATCTGCGTTGCTTTTGACATGAAAGGCAAAACCTTCAGACATGCCGATTACAAAGATTACAAAGGTAAGCGGAAAGGCATGCCCGAAGAGCTTGCCGTTCAGGTTCCTGTCATAAAGGAAGTTCTTGATGCAATGAACATAAAAAGACTTGAATTTGAAGGGTTTGAAGCCGATGACATAATCGGATCTGTTTCCTATTGCGCCGAAAAGGAAAATATAGAAGTGATCATAGTCACCGGCGATCGTGACGAATTGCAGCTTGCCAGTGACGGAACAAGAATCAGGCTTACTGTTTCAAAAGCAGGCAAACCATTCAGCATCGAATACAACAAAGATGTTTTTGAAAAGGAATACGGAATATCTCCTATCCAGCTCATTGACTTAAAAGGGCTTATGGGGGATCAGTCCGACAGCATTCCCGGAGTAAAAGGGGTAGGAGAAAAAACCGCATTAAAACTCATTCGGAAATACGGAACGATCCAAAATATTTATGAAAATCTTGAGGACATTGAAAACATAAAACTTCGTAAGAAGCTTGAAGATGGAAGAGAAATGGCGTTTCTCAGCAGAAAACTGGCAAAGATCGAACGCGGCATGTCTCAGATTTGCGGCATTGGAGAATTGAAAAGAGAGCAATTCAATAAAAAAGCGCTTTTGAAAAAATTTCGCGATTTGGAATTTGAAAAATTGATTATAAAAATGGGTCTCGAAGAAGAAAATAAAGATGATTATGTTAAAAAAACAGCAGTAATAATAAAAACCCGGGATGTCTTAAAACAAATTTCGGAGCAGATCAGGAAGACCGGCGAATTTGCATTGTATCCTATATTCTCCGATACCGGAAAAGGCTATGGGGAATTTGTCGGAACAGCGCTTTGCTTCAGCTTTGACAAGCGCTTTTTTGTGAGATTTGAAGAAGAAATAAACCTTACAGGATTTTTAAATATTTTCGGTGAATTGCTCAGCAGTCCGGATATAAAAAAATACGGACACGACCTGAAAAAACTTATAGTGACATTGAAAAATCTGGGGATACCCTTTGAGGGACTTGCGTTCGATACAATGATAGCATCGTACATCCTTGACCCCTCAAAGCAAAATAACGGTATTAACGAGCTTGCCCTCGCTTATCTGCATGAAAGCATAGAACCCATAGGCCGGGTGAATGCCTCGGGCAGCGCTCCCCTCAGAGAAGAAGAAACAGAAGCCTCCGATTTTGAATCTGCCGCCGGTGCTTATGCCGAAGCAATATTCCGGATTAAACCGGTCATGGAGAAATTGCTGGCTGAAAATCACCAGGAATATTTATATAATGAAATTGAATTGCCTCTGGTAGAAGTGCTGGCTGATATGGAGTTCAGAGGCTTTAAAATAAATTCTGAAGTTCTTAAGAAACTTTCATCCGAGCTGGAAGAAAAAATCATCAGTCTTGCTGAAACCATTTACTTTGCAGCAGGGGAACGATTCAATATCAATTCGACAAAACAACTCGGAGAAATTCTTTTTGAAAAGCTTCGCCTGCCTGTGATCAAAAAGACCAAGACAGGTTATTCTACTGACGCGGATGTGCTCGAACACCTTTCAAAAAGCCACGATATTGTTGACAGGATACTTGAATACCGCAAGCTTATGAAACTAAAAAGCACTTATGTGGACGGGCTTTTGTCTGTTGTCGATCAAAGCACGGGGAAGATCCATTCCAGCTTCAATCAAACCATTGTTATTACGGGAAGAATAAGCAGTACGGACCCGAATCTCCAGAATATTCCGATAAAAGAGGAGATCGGAAGAAAAATCAGAAAGGTCTTTGTCCCGTCAGAAGAGAGCTTTATTCTTACTGACGCCGATTATTCCCAAATCGAACTCAGAATTCTGGCGCACATCTCCGGGGATGAAAACATGATAAGCGCCTTTAAAAACGGCGAAGATATCCATACTTCCACTGCCGCAAAAATTTTCAATATAAATCAGGATCAGGTCACCGCGGCTATGAGAAATAATGCAAAAGCAGTCAATTTCGGGATTATATACGGCATCGGAGATTACAGCTTATCGCAGAACCTTGGGATCTCCAGGAATGAGGCGGGAAAATATATAAAGGATTATCTTGACAGATATCCCGGGGTGCGCAAATACATGCGCGATATCATTGAAAAAGGCGGTAAAGACGGATATGTCGCAACGCTTTTCAACAGGATAAGATACATACCCGAATTAAAATCCGGCAATTTCAACATCAGGTCATTCGGGGAGAGGATTGCTTTGAACACCCCGATACAAGGCACTGCAGCGGATATAATCAAAATAGCCATGGTCAAAGTATATAAAAGGCTAAAAGACGGAAAAATGAAATCTCGGCTTATTCTTCAGGTGCATGACGAGCTTATTGTCGAAACGCATGTGGACGAAAAAGAAGAGGTCATCGAAATCGTCAGAGAGTGTATGGAAAAAGCCATTGAATTAAAGGTTCCGCTTTCAGTAGATATTAAGACCGGCAACAGCTGGTATGAAACAAAGTAAAGATTATTGCCGAGAAAGGAGATCCCACAATGATAGTTATCGGAATAACCGGCGGGATCGGCAGCGGTAAAAGCACTGTTGCAAGGATAATATACCGCCTTGGAGCAAGGATAATAGATGCGGATGTAGTGGCAAGGAAGGTCGTCAGAAAGGGAAGCCCGGCTTTAAGTGAGATCGTGCGGGAGTTCGGCACAGAAGTTTTGAATGCAAACGGAGCATTAAACAGGAGAAAACTCGCGGGTCTGGTATTCGGCGATAATCATAAAAGAGAAAAGCTTAACAGCATAACTCATAAATACATATCTGAGGAAATCAACAATAAAATCAATAAAATGCGAGCAAACGAAAAGAACGAATATGTAGTCCTCGATGTTGCGCTGCCAATTAAAAAGGGATTTCTCGATCTTACGGATGTCGTCTGGACAGTCATTTCCGATATCGGGAACAGGATCAGAAGAGTCATGGAAAAGAGCGATATGACAAAAGAGGAGATCATCGAAAGGATCAATTCCCAGCCGGATGATGATGAATATATTAAAATCGCGGACACGGTGATCGAAAACAACGGAACATTCGAAGAGCTGGAACAAAGAGTCGCGCGACTTTTCATGCAGATAAAAACAGGATAAATATATGAGAAAATTTTCAAAAAGCAATTTTGAGAGATGGCTTGTCGTAATACTTGCATTGATCGTCATAGTTATATTTATGGATGATGCCACAACTTTTCTTCGAAGAGCTTACCCGAAAGAGTATTACTCATACATTGAAGAAAACGCCGGGGCATATGATATTGATCCTTATATGTTGCTTGCTTTGATCAAGGCTGAGAGCGGCTTCGATAAGGACGCAGTTTCGGAAAGGGACGCAAAGGGGCTGATGCAGCTTTCAGACTCCACTGCGTTTTGGGCTGCCGGGAAGCTGGGCATATCGGATTTTGAGGTTGGTGATCTGTTTGAACCCGAGACAAACATCATATTTGGCTCCTGGTATTATAACTCTTTGATGTCGGAATTTGACGGCAATATTATACTTGCGCTGGCGGCATACAATGCCGGAAGCGGCAAAGTAAAAGAATGGATCGAAGATGATTTGATCAGAGACGAAGATACGCAAGCAGCCGATATTCCCTATAACGAAACACGGATTTTCGTAAAAAGAGTATTGAATTATTCGAAAATATATCACAAACTATACGACAAAAATTATAAAAATTATTAAACCTTTGTTAATATGCAGTTCACGATCGGCCGATAAAATCTAATTATTGCCATGCTGCGCGGAGCGGGTGCATCCAAAGTATAAAAGGCCTATTGTTTGTGTTAAAATTATTATGAAAAGTCTGGCGCAAGTATAAAACAGTTTTGCTGCAAGGGGGGGTAACATGTCTTCCAAACCGGGGATCCTGGTAATAGATGATGATATTAATATTTGCGAGCTGATTAGATTATATCTTGAAAAAGAGGGCTATGGCGTAAGAACTGTCAATGACGGCGCGAAGGCTATAAGAGAATTTACCGAGTATGCCCCCAGTTTGGTGCTACTTGACATAATGCTTCCGGGGCAGGACGGATGGACTGTATGCAGGGAAATCAGAAAGCTGAGCAATATCCCGATCATAATGCTCACTGCAAAGGGAGAAACATTTGACAAGGTTCTCGGGCTCGAATTGGGCGCCGACGATTACATCGTAAAACCCTTTGACACAAAGGAATTGATTGCGCGTATAAAAGCCGTGCTCAGAAGATATGAAAACAAGGAAGTGCTTCAGGAAATCGTTTACCCGAATCTCGTTATCAATAAAACAGACTACACAATGAAAGTAAACGGTAAA